>QCLW01000054.1 GCA_003214235.1 Prochlorococcus sp. AG-418-F16 | reverse complement strand
AAGAGGAATTTCACTACAAAAAATTGAGCAAGAAGAATTCAATAACATTTCAGAAAAGCTTGGAAAGCTATCAACAGACTTCAGCAACAATGTTCTTGATGCTACTAACAAATGGTCTTTAATATTAAATAAAAAATCTGAAGTCGATGGTCTGCCTGAGAGAGTACTTGAATTGATGGCAATTTCTGCTCATAATCACTTTAAAAAAGATGAAGAAGTTGATATTAAAAAGGGTCCTTGGAAGTTAAGTCTAGATATTCCAACTTATACGTCATTTATGACATATGCCACCGACCGCAACCTTAGAGAAAAACTATATAAATCATTCGTGGGTAGGGCGTCTGAAGGAGAAAAAAATAATTCTCAAATCATTGAAGAGATATTATCTCTAAGAACTAAAAAGGCCAATCTTCTTGGTTATAACAGTTGGGCAGAACTAAGTTTGTCAACGAAAATGGCAAAAGAAATTAAAAATGTTGAAAACCTATTAGAGGAATTGAGAGAACCAGCATTTAAAACAGCAAAAAATGAATTAGAAACGCTCGAAAAGTTTGCCAAAGCTAATGGTTTTAAACAATCTCAAAATATTGAGCCATGGGATATAAGTTATTGGTCTGAACTTCTTAGAAAGGAAAAGCTTAATTTAGATCAAGAATCATTGAGACCTTGGTTCCCTCTAAATGATGTTCTAAATGGTTTATTTAAACTAAGCGAAAAGCTATTTGAAATTAAAGTCGTCGAAGCCACTAATGAAGCACCTTTGTGGAATGATGACGTCTTATTTTTTAATATACATAATAAAGAAGAAAAAAAAATAGCATCTTTTTACCTCGATCCATATTCTCGACCTGAATCAAAGAGAGGAGGGGCTTGGATGGATGAATGTTTAAATAAAAATGATATTGGGAAGAATACGCTACCTGTTGCTTATCTTGTTTGTAATCAGACTCCACCATCAAAAGATAAACCTAGCTTGATGAGTTTCGATGAAGTTCAGACACTTTTCCATGAATTTGGCCACGGTCTTCAACACATGCTTACCACTGTAAATCTTCCTCAAGCAGCTGGTATTAATAATGTTGAATGGGATGCAGTCGAACTTCCAAGTCAATTTATGGAAAACTGGTGTTTCCATAAAAAAACACTTTTAGATATTGCTAAGCACTATAAAACAGGAGAAAAATTATCCGATGAAAATTTCGAAAAGCTCCTTAAGAATAGAACTTTTAATTGTGGCATGGCTACTCTTAGACAACTACATTTTGCAATTACAGACATCAGATTACACAGTAGAATTGGTAAAAATCAAGGTAAAACTGCAGATGAAATAAGAAGAGAAATTGCAAAACAAACTACTGTTATTGCTCCGATCCAAGAAGATAAATTTCTTTGTTGTTTTAGTCATATATTTGCTGGCGGATATTCTGCAGGATACTATTCCTATAAATGGGCTGAGGTTCTAAGTGCTGACGCTTTTTCTATGTTCGAAGAAGCTGATCTAGAAAACTCTGAAGATTTAAAGCTAATAGGAAAGAGATTTAAAGATACAATACTTAGCTTAGGTGGAAGCTTACCTCCATTAGATGTATTCAAACTATTCAGGGGAAGAGATCCGCAAACAGACTCATTAATAAGACACTTGGGGCTAACGGGAGCTACATAATAATTTCATCAATTATTTTGGCAACCACAGATTTTTTTCTTACAAGATTTCTATGTTTATATACTTTTACTGATATTTTTTTCCCAAAATTTAAATTAGTCCACCAGCCAGGGAAAACCATTAGATCAAAATAAGTAAAGAAATTTATACACTCGATATCATCAAGAAAAAAATCATTGTTTGCCATTTCTCTCAAAAACTTACTATTTATTTTCATTTCTGATATTCCTCTAAAGGGGTATTTAGGTACTAATTGAGCTATTAATGTTCCTTTGTGAGGGGAACCTATAGATATAAATCTTCTTGTTCTTTTGTAACCATTAAATTTTTGAATCCAATGCCTACCAATTATTCCCCCCATAGA
>QCLW01000053.1 GCA_003214235.1 Prochlorococcus sp. AG-418-F16 | reverse complement strand
TAGTTTGAAAGCGCTCTTGAAATAAGACCAATTTTTAATTATTTTGGCAGCCTTTAGGCTCTTTGTTTTTAATAGATATTCTTTAATGATTTCCAATAAAATTTCCTCTTGCTTTGATGAAGTTATTTTATGAATGCTAACTATTTCCTTATTCACTTTATTACTTAAATCATCATTTTCATCAAGTATAAATGCTATTCCACCAGTCATGCCGGCACCAATATTTCTACCTGTGGAACCTAGAATAACTATTTTCCCACCAGTCATGTATTCACAGCAATGATCACCTGCTCCCTCTGTTACTGCTGTAGCGCCACTATTTCTCACGGCAAATCTTTCTCCCGATTTACCTAATGCAAATAATTTTCCTCCTGTTGCTCCATAAAGACAGGTGTTTCCTAAAATAACTTGCTCGGAGGAGATTTCATCTATTCTCGGTGGAATTATAGTGAGTATTCCTCCATTCATTCCTTTGCATACATAATCATTAGCTTCTCCGATTAATTGGACATTCATTCCCTTCAATAAAAAGGCACCAAAGCTTTGTCCTGCATATCCTTTGAAATTTAAGTTGAGTTTGCCATTGAAGCCAGTGTTGCCATGAAGTTCTGCGATTTCGCCTGATATTTTCGCACAAACACTTCTGTCTGTATTTTTTATATCAATTTCTTTGGTTAAATTTCCGTGATTTTTGATTGAATCTATGAATTTAGCATTAGACAAAAACTCGTCTTCTAGTACAGAACCATTACTATGAGCATTTTTTGAATGTTTTAACCATGATCTATCATTGGTTGAGCTTTCATAATTGACTAAAGCAGAAAGATCAATATTAGAAGTTTTTGGAAGAGCAATATTTCTTACAGAAATAAATTCTTGATTACCAATTAGTTCTTCCATGTTAGAAACACCGATACTACTCATTATCTGTCTTACTTCTTCAGCAATGTATAAGAAAAAATTGACAACATTTTCTGGTATGCCTTTAAATCTTTTTCTTAATTCTTCTTTTTGAGTGGCAACTCCAACAGGACACTTGTTTGTATGGCAAACCCGAGCCATTATGCATCCTTCCGCAATCATTGCTACAGAACCGAAACCGTATTCTTCGGCACCTAGTAAAGCAGCAATAACCACGTCCCATCCTGTCTTAAGACCTCCATCAGTTCTTAGAATTACTCTTTCACGTAAGTTATTCTCTAATAGAGATTTGTGAACCTCAGCGACACCTAGTTCCCATGGTAAACCTGCATGTTTAATAGAACTTAGAGGAGAAGCGCCTGTACCTCCGTCATGTCCTGAAATTTGAATTACATCTGCATTAGCTTTGCTTACTCCAGCAGCAATAGTTCCTATACCAATTTCCGAAACAAGTTTAACGCTCACCTTTGCTTTTGGATGGACTTGGTGTAAATCATGTATTAGTTGAGCTAAATCTTCAATTGAATAAATATCATGATGAGGGGGAGGAGATATTAGGGCTACTCCAGGTTTACTATTTCTTAGTTTTGCGATGTAAGAATCAACTTTTGGACCCGGCAATTGTCCCCCTTCTCCAGGTTTTGCACCTTGAGCCATTTTAATTTCGAGTTGTTTACCACTTCTTAGATATTCAGGCGTAACTCCAAATCTACCTGATGCTATTTGTTTAATAGCTGAGCATGCGGTGTCTCCATTTTCTAGACCTTTTATAAATGGTAATGTCACTGATTGTGTATTTTTATCAATATCATTTAAAACATTAAAACGAGCTGGATCTTCTCCCCCTTCTCCACTATTACTTTTTCCACCAATTCTATTCATCGCAACTGCTAAAACTTCATGTGCTTCTCTTGACAATGCACCCAAACTCATTCCTCCAGTGCAAAACCTTTTGCAAATTGATTCAACACTTTCAACTTCCTCTAATGGAATTCTTTTTCTTTTTGATCTAATTGTAAGTAAATCTCTTAAAGATGTGGTCGGTCTATTACTAATGAGTTTTTTGTAAGTTTCAAAATGATCGTATCCTGGTCCTTGTTTTACAGCTGAATGTAAAACTTTGGACATCTCAGGATTATTAGAGTGATATTCTC
>QCLW01000052.1 GCA_003214235.1 Prochlorococcus sp. AG-418-F16 | reverse complement strand
CATACTCAAATAATACTCATAGAAAGTGAGAACAAAAACAAAGGAAATAAGTATTTTTTTTGTTATGTTTATTTAATATTTCTTATTTAGATCTGACTTTTATTTTACGAGCCGCTTCATCAGCATTTTTTTCTAGCCAAATTAATGTCTGAATTTGATGAGAGAACAAGACCCATTCTTCTGCCTTTTCTGGAGACTGGCTTTCCGAATATAAGCACTTTAGTCTTTTCGACTTCTAAGGCTTCATTGAGGCCCTCATAAATAGGATTAATATACTCTTGGTTAGAGAGTATAACTCTTGTCGCAGAGGGTTCTATTAGATTTATATACGGTATTGGTAAATTTAAAAAAGCCCTTAAATGTAATTCAAATTCATTAATATTTTGACTAACTAATGTAACCATACCCGTGTCATGTGGTCTTGGAGATAATTCTGAAAATATAACCTCATTTCCTTTTATAAAAAACTCTACTCCGTATAATCCCGCTCCATTTAGGTTATTTAATATTCTAGTTGTCATTTTCTTAGCTTCAATAATTAAGTACTCATTGATCTCGATAGGTTGCCAACTGCATTGATAGTCTCCATTAGATTGAAGATGACCAATTGGTAAACAAAAAATATTTTCACCACATTCTTTTCTTACAGTTAAAAGAGTAAACTCAAAATCAAAATTAATAAATTCTTCAATAATTACACCTTTAACCTTGCCTCTAGAATTTGCTTGTGCCTGTTTCCAGGCATTATTTAAATCATTTTTTGTTTCAACCAAACTTTGTCCCTTACCTGATGAGCTCATTAAAGGCTTAAGTAAAAGTGGGAATCCAATTTCATTTGCTTTTTTTTCTAGATCATCAAATTCAAAAATATAATCATACTTTGCAGTTTTTATTTTTAAATCTCTAGAAGCTAGGTCTCTAATTTTATCTCTATTCATTGTTATTTCTACAGTTCTGGCGTTAGGGACAATATTGAATCCTTCATCCTCTAGTTCTTTTAGGGCTTCAATTGAAAGTGCCTCTATTTCTGGGACAACATAGTCAGGTTTAAATTCTTTAATAACATTTTTTAAAATATTTTTATCTCCCATATCAATTACTCTTGAATAATCAGCTACTTGCATTGCAGGTGCTTTTTCATATCGATCAATTGCAATAACTTCTAATCCTAATCTTTTGGATTCTATTACTAATTCTTTACCAAGCTCGCCACTACCAAGCAATAAAATTCTTTTTTTAGAAAAAATTAAATCTTTCATATTTATAAAACTTATTCATCATTTTCAGAAAGATGACTAGATGAATCATCTCTATTTTTTTTATCTTTGGAAAAACTAAATAAAGATTTTATACCAAACGAATTTTGACTTCGCATACTATTAGTTATTGATGTTGATATTGCTCCTAAAAAAAAGATTCCAATCATTCCCCAAATAATTCTTTCTAAAGCAATTGCAGGTGAAAACCCTTGACCGGAATTAATAATTTCAGTAAGCGGGTCGAAAGGGTCCAAATTAAAGTTGAATAATAATATTAATTATAAAGGGTTAATGAAATGAAAAATTAAAACTTTCAAAAGAAATAATCCAAAATCTATGTATATTTATGCACAAAAAACGCTATAGAATGTTATCTTCAAAAGGTGATTTTTTTTAAGACATGCAAGTTGACGTACAAAATACTACAGTTCTTTCAGCAGATGGATCTTCTATAAAACTAGGTGAATACTCAGGAAAAGTTATCTTAGTGGTTAACGTAGCTAGTTATTGCGGTAATACTGCCCAGTATGAGGATCTTCAAAAGCTACATGATTTATATTCAATCAAAGGCCTAAGAATACTTGCCTTCCCCTGTAATGATTTCGGAAATCAAGAACCCGACTCCCTTTCAGAAATAAAAGATTTTTGTACAACTAAATATGGAGTTAAGTTTGAAATCTATCAAAAAGTTCATGCCAAAGGTAATACCACAGAACCATATACAACCCTTAATAAAGTTGAACCAGAGGGAGACGTTGAATGGAATTTCGAGAAGTTTTTAATAGGAAAAGATAGTAAAGTAATTGCAAGATTCAAACCAGGGGTTAAACCTTTTGACGAGAACTTAATAGCGGCTATTGAAGTTGCCTTAGATTCATGAAATATCCTTGTAAGTCATTATAAAATTATCAAAAAAAAGAATCTTTATTTTGAATCAAAAAATTCTCAAAAAATGTCTCTAAAATTAATACATTTTGGATTCTAAACCTGTCTAATATTAATAAATTTAACTTCTTATTTGTTAT
>QCLW01000051.1 GCA_003214235.1 Prochlorococcus sp. AG-418-F16 | reverse complement strand
AAAGTGGAATCGCCTAAATCTATAGAAAGTAGTCAAACGAATAAAATTGATAAAGAAAAACTTGATTCAGAAAACAAGAATCTTTCAAATAAAGAAAACAGCAGCAGCTAATATCTTGGATAGGCCCATAACCCCCATATACGAATTTGAAAGAGCATTATCTAAAGCAGCTCTTTCTAGAGAAGAATCTGAATTAATAGACTACATCCGATATACGAGCGTTTTTACACAACCAAGTCTTATTAAAGATTTAAAAAGGCCATCAAAGCCTCCTCTTTTATCAGTTCTATGTCAAATTTGCAGAAAAATTGGTTCAGAGATGCCAGATCATTTCAGCAAAGTAATCGAGTGGTCAATTGAAATTAGTGATCATGATACAAAATGGGATGCTCATTTAATTTGCGCAGAAGCATTTAACATAGACAAAATTCCATTAAATCCAATTCATGGAACAACTTTATTTGATGTTCTTGTTGTACATAAAGAATTATTTCTTGGCTTTGAATAAATTAAAATAATCTAATCATCTAACGGGATAGAATCAGTATCTATAACTTCCGAGTCATCATATTTATTTATTTTATTTTCAATCCAATTATTAATATAACTAACTAAAGGTAGTGAACCTCTAAAAATAAAAATAGAAGTAGGCAAAGCGCTTAATAAACCGACAACAGGACTTTTAAAAAGTAATCTTCCAGCCTTAATATTAAATAAAACAATAAGCACTGAGGGAACTATAACTTTAACTACTGTTTTGAGCGCTTCAAGCCAACCAACACGATAAGTCCACCATATAAGAACTATTCCAACTACATAAAGAAATAGGTAAGTCATAAAAATAGTATAATAATTATCTATTCATCTTGTTCTGAATAAGAACAAGATTTTTATAAGTTATTTAAAATCAATCAAATTCAGGTGATGAGTTTTTCTGAAATAAGAAAATTTTTAATTAAGATGCAATCTGATGAAGACTTAAAGAAGCTTGTTACATCATCCTCTACAGCTGATGATGTGGCACTAATAGGTCAACGCTTAGGATATGATTTTTCAGGAGATGATCTCTTAAGATTTAATGGACAGAAAGTTGATAAAGTAACCGTAAGAAAAGTAGATCATCCAGGGGAATACCACTAGTTTAAGACTTAACCCATATTGCGAGCCCGCCGCCCCTGCCTCTTGCACACATCCATTTATCTTTAGTACTAATTCCTATAAGTGAGAAAAATGGCATTTTTTTATCTTCAGGTTTTTTTAATTCCTTATTAAATATTGGAAAATTACTAATACTAATCTTCAATTCTTCAAAATAAAAAGTTAGCAAAGGTCTAAGCCCTTTCAACTCTGCGCTGCCTCTGAAGATAATATTTAATAATCCTAAATTAATTGAATTTTGTATTTCAAAATTCAATTGATCTTCTTTATTTTTCTTTTTTAATTCTAGTTTTGCAGAGAATACTTGGAGAATAGAACTAGTTATATTTTTTATTTCATCTGACTCTTTTCCCCAGACATACTGAAACTTCCATATTCCTAACAATTCCTCATAAATTATTCCGCTACCATTCTTTTGAGAATTTTTTTCTAATAGTTTTAACTCTTTGATGCCAGGGAAGTCCTTCATAATAAATTTCAATCTAAGAACTAAATACTAAGAAAACCTCATAAAAAATGTTTTTGCTTAAATAAATCCCATAAAAATATTTCTTTGTTTCTAAATATTTCTAAAAAAAAAGGAACTTTGGCACACATAAGGAACAATATCTGGGTAAAATATTTACATAAAGTAACTAAACTAATGGATTTCATTTCTAAAAGACAAGGATACGTGCCTCTCAAAGCAGTTCCTTACATATTCTTCCTCGCGATTGTACTAAGTATTTCAACTTCAACAAATACATTCGTTTAAAGCGATTTAGTTTATAAGTAAAAATAAAGTTAATATTAATGCAAAATTATGATGTCATAATAGTCGGTAGTGGCATAGGCGGTTTATGTTGTGGTTCGATACTAGCTTTATCAGGAAAAAGAGTTCTTATCTGTGAAGCACATTCCCAACCAGGAGGTGTTGCTCACAGTTTCAAAAGGAATGGTTATACCTTCGAGTCAGGTCCTTCACTATGGAGTGGGATAGGTAAATGGCCAACAACTAATCCCTTAGGGCAAATTCTTAAACTACTTGATGAAGAAGTTGAACTATTTCAGTACAAAGGTTGGCAAGTTATAGTCCCAGAAGGAAATTTTAATCTTGATGTAGGGGAAGAACCCTTTAAACAAACAATAAAAACTTTAAGAGGTGACAAATCTGTCAAAGAATGGGTATCTTTTATTTCTGGAATAAAACCTCTTAGCCAAATAATAAATGAGATCCCTTTACTCTCGTTTTCTCCTGAATCAATAAATTTCTTAGATCTAATAAATTTAACCTCAAAATTCTT
>QCLW01000050.1 GCA_003214235.1 Prochlorococcus sp. AG-418-F16 | reverse complement strand
TTACCAGAACTCATACTTTTAGATTTTTAAGAAATATAGTTCAATGATCAAAATAATGAAATAGTTCAAGTTAATAGATATTTTTTTTTGTAGCCATAAATACGAATAAAGATCTTAAGCTCAAGTAAAAATTACTAAAAGAAGAAATAGATGTTTTCAGGTTATCGTCCTAAAAATAGTTTTGATGAATACTTTAAGGATAATGTGAACTCTGCTAGAGAAATATTGATTCCTCTTTTGTCCTCTTTAGACAATATGGGAATTGAGGAATTAAACAGGAATCATTCTGCAGCAAAAAAATTATTACTAAGACATGGTGCTACTTTTAGATTAAATGATACTGGTTTAAAAGGGACGGAGAGAATATTACCTTTTGATCCATTGCCAAGAATAATAAGCAAAGATGATTGGATAACATTAGAAAAAGGTCTTAAACAAAGGCTTAAGGCAATTGATTTATTCCTAGATGATATTTATAATTCTCAAAATATTATTAATGACGGGATAATTCCAAGAGAATTAATAGAGAGTTCAGATGGTTGGAGACCACAGATGATAGGTTTCAAACCTCCATTAAATAGATGGTGTCAGATTTCAGGACTTGATTTAATAAGGGACAGAAAGGGAGATTGGCATGTTTTAGAAGATAATTTAAGGTGTCCTTCTGGGGTTGCTTATTTTTTAGAAAATAGATTAGTTATGAAAAATATTTTCCCTAATTTATTCTCTGGAAGGATAGTAAAACCAATTGATGAATATCCATCATATCTTTTAAAAACTCTTCAAGAACTTGCTGTTTGGACAGACACTCCTAAGATAGTTCTACTAACTCCAGGAATTTTTAACAGTGCCTATTTTGAACATAGTTATTTAGCTCAAGAAATGGGCATCCAACTAGTTCAGGGTCATGACTTAGTTTGTAATGATGATTATGTATATTTAAAAACTACCTCTGGATTAAAAAGAGTAGATGTCATTTATAGAAGAATTGATGATGATTTCTTAGATCCTCTCAATTTCAGAAAAGATTCCTGCCTTGGTGTTAGCGGATTACTTGATGTTTTCAAGGCAGGTCATGTTGCTTTAGCAAATGCACCTGGGACAGGAATAGCAGATGACAAAATGATTTATTCTTTTGTTCCAAAAATGATTAAATATTATCTTAATGAAGAAATTATTATTAAAAATGTAGAAACATATATTTGTCATTACCAAAAGGATCGGGAATATGTTCTAGAAAATTTACCAAAACTTGTTGTCAAGTCTGTTGCTGAAGCTGGGGGATATGGAATGTTAATTGGGCCTCACTCAACAAGTATTGAAATAGAAGAATTTGCTAATAAAATTAGAAAAAATCCTAGAAATTTTATAGCACAACCAACCTTAGAATTATCTACTGTCCCATCTTTATGTGATGGAGAAATATATCCATGTCATGTTGATTTAAGACCATATATATTGAGAGGTAAAGATTCATGGGTTAGCCCAGGTGGTCTCACGAGGGTAGCATTAAAAAAAGGATCATTAGTAGTCAACTCTTCTCAAGGTGGAGGATGCAAAGATACATGGGTTGTAGGTAAATAAAATGCTTTTAAGTCGTGTAGCAGAATCTCTTTATTGGATCAATCGTTATTTAGAACGTGCAGAAAATATATCTCGTTTCGTTGAAGTAAGTGAAGCGATGTCATTAGATTGTCCACCAGGGAGTGCAGAACCTTGGCTCCCATTAATAGATGCTTCAAGTGACAGAGAATCTTTTGATAAAAGATTCCCAGAGAACAAACCTGATGACGTTATTAATTTTTTAATAAGAGATCGTTTAAATCCAAACAGTATAATTTCTTGCATTCAATTGGCGAGAGAAAACGCACGACAAATCAGAGACGTGATGACCACAGAAATGTGGGAACAAATTAATATTTTATATTGGAATATGCAAGAAGGAGAAGCAATATGGAATAAGCCAAGACAAGAACAATTAAGTGAAATAAGGAGAGAATGTCAGCTTTTTTATGGAATTACAGATGCAACTCTAAGCAAAGACCTTGCTTTTAGATTTAGCATTCTTGGAAGATTAATTGAGAGAGCTGACAAAACTTCTAGGATTTTAGATGTTAAATATTACTTACTTCTTCCCAGCATAGATGAACTTGGAGGGGTTCTTGATGAGTTGCAATGGATTGCTCTTTTACGCTCGGCTGGTGCCTATCAGATGTTTAGGAAAGCAGAACAAAATTCTATAAAGCCTAAATCAGTCGCAAGATTTCTTTTACTTGATCCAATTTTTCCTAGATCAGTAAGATACTGTCTTGATGGGATAAGCAATACTCTTAGAATGATAGATTCCTCACCTCCTCCAGAAAACCCTACAGAATTAGAATGCATGAGAGGTTTGCTTAAAGCAAAGTGGAGTTATATCAGAATTGAAGATATAATTAATGATGGTTTACATGAGGCAATCGATTCATTACAAATTGATT
>QCLW01000049.1 GCA_003214235.1 Prochlorococcus sp. AG-418-F16 | reverse complement strand
ATGAAATAAGTTTTTTATTAGGACTTGTTTTTATCAAAAATATAAAATTTATTTAAATATTGTTTTTTCTAATAAAGCAATGGTTGATTTTATTTCATTAAGCCTAGAGGTTAAATCTTTATAATCACTGTCATCATTGATTAGATTAAACTCATCATTTTCAATATTTTTGGAATTTAAATTTTCACTCATAAAACTTATACTTTTTAGGCAATTATTTCAATTAATAGAATTCTAAATAATAAATTTATTTTTTCAAAATTTTATTAACTTAGATACTTAAAAAAGATAAAAAAGAAATTAATTTAATTGTTCTATATTTTGTTCAAAATAAGGATTACAACTATTCTTTGATATCCCTAAAGACCATCCAATAAATGAAGAAATAAATAGCGTGACGATTAACGGCAAAATGGCTTGTTGAGTATTTACTAGACTGAACCATTCCCTCCAGCTACTATAAAATCTTTCTCTTTGAAATTTTCTTTTTTCATTTTCTAGCAATCTCGCTTTTTTCGCGAAAGATTTTGTTACCCACTTTTCGAAAGGAATCTTTTTTACAATCGCCATTTTTCTCTCCACTTCTAATAATTGTCCGGAACTAAGATGCGGATGAAATGTACTTATCAATTCAAGAGTTTTTAAAAACATCTCAACAGTTGCATCTTTTATGAGCTTTTGCTCATGACTTAAATCAGCCCACTCTATTTCTGGATAAAAACGGTTCCTATTTGGTGAGATTTGATCCTCTGACATTTGACCAGGTTCTCTAAGCCATCTATTAGTATTTTCGTCAAATCTCCGCCAATATAAAAAAGGATTAATAAAAATTGTGTTACCAGATACCTTGACTACATCTTGTTGCAGATGATTAGTTATCTTTCTTTCAGAATTTTTCGATTTTATCAAAAGTCTAAATTAATAATCTAATTCAAGATTATCTTTTATTCACTATTTTTCCAGAAATATAAAAAATTAACCTATTAATATTAAGTTATCGACAACTGCCAACGCTTCTTTAAATAATTACAGTATTCACAATTTAAGGAAGGTTTAGGGAAATTATCCGAACGTAATAAATTGACCGTATCAATTATCTTATTTTCTACCCATGAAGTAGAACAATCTAATTTAATTAGATGTACGTCAAAATTTAATTGGTTATTAAATAACTCTTCATTTTTCTTGCCATTAAAATATAAAAGATAAGCTTCTTTAGCTACTTGAAAACCGTTTTTTTTAAATAACCACTGATACATTTCTAATTGTCTTTTATAAGCTTTTGCATATTCGTATTTATTAAAAGTCTCAGACCAATCAAAATTATTTCTAGATGTTGCTTTTACATCGACGATAATAAGGTCACCATTTTTTCTCTGCCAAATATCATCCACAGCTCCACCAAAATCATAGTTATGTTCTATTGACTTATATCGTATCCCTTGAAAATTACTTCTCCAACGTTCTAAATCTTTATGTTTGAAAGGCACAGCATCAATTCCATATTCAATAAATAAAGGATGCGGCTCCTGATTTTTTCTATAATAATCAAATTCATTTTTACATAAATTATCTACAGCTATATTTAAGGTAAATGGTAATGATGGCGGTTTTATTTGATATTTTTTGTCCAGTACACAACATCTTGGACAACTAAGATATTTCTCAACTGTAGATCGACTTAATTTAATAATATCGGGCATTACGTTTAAAATCTCATTTAAAAATTTCTTGCTTAAATAAAAAAACTTTAAATTTTTTGAAAATTTGAAGACTTACTCCCACTCAATGGTTCCACCCAATTTTGATGCTTCAAAGTCGTTGGTATCATTGACTTGAGTGATGGCACTATTCTCACGTAAAACCCACGTAAAACCGATTACTTCCATTCTTTATACTTTTCCCTGTAATTAGATGAACTAATTGTAGAGAATACATTTTTATTTTCAATGCTTAATTTAATTATCTTTTTCGACGCCCCAAAGTGTTCTTAATGCCTTAATGTCTAGATCACTAAAAAAAACTTCCTCACCCAAATTAATACCTTTATTAAAAGACATAATTGTATTTTGTTTAGTAAATCGACGATTAGTGGCATCAAATTTACTACCGTATCCTTCGCCATGGGAGTGACTTAATCCAATTGCATGACCAATTTCGTGCACTAAAGTGCTCGCTGTTTTATGAGAAAGACTTGGATAATTCTTTAACTTTGTTGCTTTACTTTCACGCCATGTTATTAGAACTTTATATCTATAGGGTTTTTCCCACCAAACTGTCTGCGCCATCCCAAGAGCATAATCTAGTGGTTTCGATTTATATATCTCTATATTTGAATTACGTGCAGAGTTTACTCTTTTAAAATCAAGATCAATATATTTATCAATCTTTTCAAAAGTATCGACAATAAAATTTTCTTCATCAATAGAAATTTCTTTTGTATAATTATCAACTGAGGGTAAATACTTTGATTTTACAAATCCATCTTGATCGTGAATATAGTATTTGATTTTGCGTTTATATGTAGTGCCGTTATATCCAGCAACTTT
>QCLW01000048.1 GCA_003214235.1 Prochlorococcus sp. AG-418-F16 | reverse complement strand
GATATTTTTGAGAAATTTCTTTAGAACAGAATCAGATGAATTTATTTTCTTATTTTCCTTGAGTTTATTATCTATATCTTTAAACTGGAAAATAACTTTATCTTGTTTGTAAGAACTTAATAAATTAATTTTTGATTTAAGGTTTTTGTAAAAAGGTCCATAAACCGAATAAGCTTTGTTACTCCCTGAATATATTTTTAAAGGTTCTATTAATAAGTGATCCCAAGATTCAATAACTTGAATATTTTTTTCTTTTAAATTTTTTTTTATTTGTAAATCTCGATTAATCTCATAAGGTTCAATTGATTTATTCCAAAAAACAAATTTAGCATCTATTGTCTTTGCTAATTGAGGAATTATTAATACCGGATCTCCTTCTTCTATAACGAGTCTACTACCCATTTTTTTCCAATTATTTCCTAATTCTTGAAGCGAATTCCCTAGAAACCAAGCTCTTGAATTGGCATTGAAATCGTGCGAGTAATTTTTATCTAATATGTAAGTTGAAGTTATAGCATTTGATAATGAAAATGCCTTAATTAAAGCTTGATTATCAAATATTCTTAAATCCTTTCTATGCCAAAAAAGTATTCTAGGTTTATTCATAATTCATCTAAAAATTGTTTAGCTCTAAACCAAGCTGTCACAGTTTTTGCGTCAAGAATTTCATCTCCACTAGAAATAAGATTATCTAGTTCGTCCGGATCTAAAATTAATACTTCTATATCTTCATCTAAATCTCCTTTAACCTCGTAATTTAGTTTGTTCAAATCACGCGCTAAAAATAAATAAATTTCTTCATCTGCATAACCAGGAGCAGGGACAAGAGTTCCTAGTTCATCCCATTTTTTTGCACTGAATCCAGTCTCTTCTTGTATTTCTCTTTGAATTGAATTTATAGGTGTTTCACCTATTTCTAATGTACCTGCTGGAAATTCTAATAAATACCTTGAAACAGCAAATCTATATTGCCGAAGAATGATAACTTTATTGTCTTTTGTAATAGGCACGGCTAATGCTGCGCCAGGATGCTTAATGTATCCATATTCACCTTCATGTCCATTTGGAAGCTCAATTCTATTTATTTCGAAACTAAATTTTTTAGACTTTAACTCAGATATTTTTTCTTTAAAAATGGATTTTTTTATAAGGTTTTTGTTGCCCATAATTTTTAAATAAAATTAGCCTAACAGTTATCTTTTGGTTTTGTAAATCATTTACATAGACCATTTTGGGTCGTCAAACTTTTTGATTTTTTGGCTTCTACTTAGGATTTCAGATAATGGCGTAATAACGAAATTCCGATTCATGAATCTAGGGTGAGGTAATGTTAATTCCTCGTCAACCGTATGAAAATCTTCCCACCAAAGAATATCTAAATCAAGACATCTTGATAGCCATTTCTTACCCTTTGGTGTCTTTTCTCGTCCGAAAAATCTCTCTAACTTTTTTAGCTCTTTTAAAAGTAATTTCGCCTTTTTATTTGATGGTTTTGGAAAAGAATTACTTTTTATAAGCAATAGAGTATTTAAATAATTTGGCTGCTCATTTTCAACTCCATGAGGTAATGTCTCATAAATTGAAGACCAAAAAAAGTTTGCATGAAATGTTCTTTTCTCTTCTTTCTTATTATTGGAATGATTTCCCCACTCATTTATAATTTCTTCTATTTTTGGTTTGCAAATTAATAGTGACTCAAGAGGGCTTCCGAATTTACTATCAATATTTGCTCCAAGGGATATACATAGTCCATTTTTGATATTAAGATTTGATAATTCCACTACAAAAAACAAAGTTATTGGATAAATTCTATATCAGGCATTTTTAAAGTGATTTTGAACCCCGAGTTAAAAGAAAAAGGAGAAATAAAAGATTTAAGGAAGTCGAAGGATTCTTTTAGAGCTTTTCCTCTGGCGGCAATTACAGGTCATAGCTTATTAAAATTATCTTTGCTTCTGGCAGCAGTTGATCCTAGTTTAGGAGGAGTTATTATCGCTGGCGGAAGAGGTACTGGTAAGTCAGTATTAGCAAGAGGTTTACATACTTTACTCCCTCCTATAGAGGTATTAGATAATGAATTAATACTGGAAAAGTTAACTAAGAGAAATAGTAATACTTCATTAAGACCTATTGGTAGGAACCTAGATCCAGATAAACCAGCGGAATGGGATATTAGTACTAATAAATTGTTAGAGGAGGCAATTGGAAGTGATTATTTGAATCAAATTGAAGAAATTCCAAAAAAAGTAAGAGAGGCACCATTTATTCAAGTTCCAATTGGCATAACTGAAGACAGACTTGTTGGGTCAATTGACGTAGCTGCCTCATTAAGTACGGGGGAACAAGTTTTTCAGCCTGGAATTTTGGCAGAGGCTCATAGGGGTGTTCTTTATGTAGACGATATAAATTTATTGGATGATGGTATTGTAAATTTAATTCTTGAAGCTACAGGAAGAGAGAAAAATAATATTGAAAGAGATGGTTTAAGCCTTTCTCATCCTTGTAAGTCCCTTTTAATTGCAACTTATAATCCTGAAGAAGGTGCTTTAAGAGATCATGTTTTAGATCGTTTTGCTATTGTGCTTTCCGCAGATCAATCTATTGATAATGCTCAAAGAGTTGAGATTACAAAATCTGTTTTATCACATGCAGAAAATAATATTAAATTTTCAGAAAAATGGTCGGAAGAATCCGATAATTTATCTACTCAATTAATTTTGGCAAGGCAATGGTTAAAGGATGTAAAGATAACAAAAGAGCAAATAACCTATTTAGTGAATGAAGCTCTTAGGGGGGGAGTAGAAGGGCATAGGTCAGAATTATTTGCAGTAAAAGTAGCAAAGGCTAATGCAGCTCTTCGAGGCGATGAGAATGTAAATTCCG
>QCLW01000047.1 GCA_003214235.1 Prochlorococcus sp. AG-418-F16 | reverse complement strand
CTTCTGAAAGTGCATTTATTCGGCTTTCTTCAAGCCAATTAAAATATGTACCATGCCACATTACGCCTGCATGATCTGCATGTTGAGGTAACACAATTTTTTCTATTTTCCAAAGTGGTTTTGAGTTCATTTATTATTTAAAAAATATTTATGTTCAATGAAAAACTAATTTTGATATCTTAGATTAATATTCTTTATTAATATAAGAATCACCAAAACTATATTTATTAATTTATGTTTAATCGTAATAATAGCGGTAGAAAAATGAAGAAGATTTTTCAGTGGGAAGAATATTTAAATTGGAAAAAAATGTCAAAAGAACAGAAATTAAATTTCAAGAGGGCCTGCTTATTCCCATTTCTCGTTTATGTAGTTTATGTTTTTCTTAATCAATACTCCTTAGCAATTCTTTTGTTACTAGGTCTATATTTTTTAATTAGATTTAATAATAGAAATAAGTTAGGAAGATGAATTTTTTCCTTTGATTTATTTAGATATGTTTTAAAATATTTAATTTTTTCTAAATAACTTTATTTGCATAAGAACATAGTATTAGATAAATTTTTTTTATGAAAAGAATTGTTTTGTTTTTATGTGTATTAGTTTTTTCAATATTTTCTAATACGCATAATTTATTAGCAAAAGAAATTGGAAATAACCTCAATAATGATATTTCTAATGAAATTGAAGAAATTAAGCCTGATAATAATAATAAAAAAACTAATATTTCTAATTCTTATGCAGAAGATATATTTGGAGATGAACAAACATTTCCATTCGTAGCAGGTTTAGGAAAAAATGCAGCCCATTGATTTTGAAATTCTTGATATTGTAGAATAAGTCTTTTTTTATCCTAATGAAAGGTCTTAGGGTCTTAGAGCTTTCTGAAGCACTTAATGTTGATAGCTGCGATTTATTAGCTGTTTGTGCAATTCTAAAAATAAAAGCCACTTCTCGATTAAGTATGCTTTCATTTGAAGATTGTAAAAAGATTACTGATTATTATGAAAATAATAATTAGTTTTATTGTTATATAAAATATTTATTTTTATTTAATCTCTTTAATCATTGATACTAAAGTTGAATGGATTTCGTCTTCTGATATTTCATTTTTAAAATTTATAAATGCTGATTGGCCATCGTAATTGATTTTAATATAACTGTTATTAATTTCTTCCATATGAGCATTCTCAAAGCTTGATATCTTCCCATAATGAATAAGATATTTGTGCACTGAATCAAGATGATCATTGTTCATATGATCACAAACTCTTTTACTTGTTTCTTTACTAATTATTTTCATTTGGAGAATAAATTTATTTTAAGTTAATGTATTTTTTTCATTATTCAAAGTTTTAATCATTTTATTTATTAAATTTTTAACTTCATTTTTGTCAACAGCTCTAACCAAATTGTTTCGTAAATTTGATGCACCTTTGAAATCTTTGCATGTCCATGAAATATGTTTTCTAGCTATTAACAAGCCGTGATCTCCTTTTTCTTTGATTAACTCATCAAGATGCTCAATAATTAAATATAATTTTTGTTCTAAGTTTGGTTCTTTAAAATTTTTAATTTCTCTAATGGCATAATCTATTTCTCCTACTTTCCATGGGGATCCTAAAATCCCTCGTCCAATCATTACACCATCAGCATTTGTTATTTTTAAGCAATTAAGAGCATCTTCTGGATTTTTGACATCTCCATTAGCAATTACTGGAATTTCCAATAAATTTTTAAGTTCCCCGATCATTTCCCAATCAGACTTACCTGAAAACCCCTGCTTTCTAGTTCTTCCATGAAGTGTAATCATTGTTGCTCCCGCATCTTGAAGATTTAATAAAAAATCCTCTATATTTTCTTCTTTACTATCCCATCCCAGTCTTGTTTTTATTGTTACGGGAACTTTAACAGCCTTTACGACTTTTTTTACTAATTCTATTGCAAGTTTACGGTCTTTAATTAAAGCACTGCCACCCCCTTTTTTAGCAATCTTTTTTACTGGACACCCCATATTTATATCTATTAAAAAAGCTCCAAAGTCTTCAGCTTGTTTTGCGGCTTCGGAAACAGCATGTGGTCTATTGTCAAATATTTGTACTCCGACAGGTCCTTCTTCTAAATCTAGTTGATTAATTTTTTGAGTGCCAAATCCTTTTTTAAGACTCGTGGCATTTATCATTTCTGTAAAAAGTAATGAGTTGGGAGCCCATTTTCGAACAAGTCGCCTAAAAATATTATCTGTAACTCCTGCTAAGGGCGATAAAATTACCTTACTTTTAATTATCCTGGTAACACCTTTTCCTTTTAGCTTTATATTTGAAGACATATAATTTTAGATTTATATAATCTTAATTTATTATAAATTCTCTAAAGAGTTGAATTTAACTTTATTATTTTATTTCAATAATTTTTAAATAAGTGCTTTGATTTAAATAGTCCTAATTCATTAAATTTTTTGCTAGTTTATATTGAATTTAACTTTTAAAAAAGGAAATTAGTTCTTGTTTACTTTAATTTATATTATCCTTTCACTAATTATTTTTATTGCTCCAATAAATGTAAAAGCTATCCAAGGTAATTTAGATTTATCAAGTGCTCAGACATCTGTAGGTAAAAGATTTGCTAAAGTTTTTTGTGATGCTAAAAAAGAAGGATTAGATTCTGAATTTGCTAGTGAATATGCTTTAAATAATACTTATTTAAAATTTGCAGCTTTTCCAAATGATGATGAGTATTTGGAAAATTTGTGGGATTTTACTCACAACAATATATTAGATAACTGTGGCGAATTTGTAGATATAAATGATTTAAAAGAATTAGAAATATTTTTTAAAGAGGAGGCCGTAATTGCCTCAAATAGAGATCTTTATTTACCAACTTTTGAGAATAATTAGATTTAATATTAAACATGTACTAAAATATAATTAGAATGTGAAAATTTATGAAACTATTAGGTTTGAATTCACCTGAAATATTCATAATTTTAGTTGTTGTTTTATCAATTTTAGGTTCGAAAAGAATTGA
>QCLW01000046.1 GCA_003214235.1 Prochlorococcus sp. AG-418-F16 | reverse complement strand
CATATATTCAGCAGCTCTTCTAACCTGCCAAGGCTGAATATCATTTTGGATTTTCTCAAGACTCAAACCATTAGGTCCTCTTAAAGGCTCTAACCATGGTCCTCTGAAATCCCAAAATCTCATTGTTTCGCCACCAAATATAATTTCACCTGTAGGAGATCTCATGAGATACTTACCTAGTCCTGTTGGTCCCATAGTTGTACCTACATTAGCTCCAATTCTTTGGTCTCTCACAAGGAAAGTAAAGCTTTGGGCTTGTGAAGCTTCAGCGTTTGTAGGACCATAGAATTCTGAAGGGTAAGCAGTATTGTTAAACCAGATGAAAGTGGATGCAATAAAACTTGCAACACAAATTCCACCAAGAGCATAACTCAATAGTCCTTCACCGTTCCAGATGAAGGCTCTTCTTGCCCATCCAAAAGGTTTTGTGAAGATATGGAATAAACCTCCAAGTATTTCAATCACACCAACATAAACATGGCCACCAACTATATCTTCAATTGAGTTGACACCGATTAGAGAACCAGCACCTCCCCATGGAGATCTAAATAGATAACCAAAAATCACTCTTGGATCTAAAGTTGGATTAACAAGTTTGACTTCTCCTCCTCCAGGTGCCCAAGTATCATATGCACCGCCAATAAAACACCAGTTTACTGACCAAGCTAATGCACCTACACCTAGAATTATCAAATGATAACCAAGAATGTTGGTCATCTGATTCTTATCTCTCCAATCAGTAGAGAAGAAGGGGAAATCTTGCTCAAGCTTTTCTGGGCCTGCTAATGAGTGGTAAATTCCACCAAATCCAAGAACAGCAGAAGCTATTAAATGAACCACCCCTACTTGGAAGAAAGGCATGATATCAGTAACTTCACCCCCAGGACCAATTCCATAGCCAAACATAGCTACATGTGGCATACAGATTAGAGCTTGCTCCCACATTGGTTTATCAAAAGTAAAATGATTAACCTCAAAGAGCATCATTGCTCCTGCCCAAAAGACTATAAGTCCAGAGTGAGCGATGTGAGCTCCTAATAAACGTCCAGATAAATTGATTAGTCTAGCGTTACCTACATACCAGGCATAACCAGTCTCTTCAATACTTTGGTTTGGAGCTCTTAATAAACTATTAAAGGGCGTTTCCACGTGGAAGAACCTCCTCAGGGAATACAAAATTTTCGTGTGGTTGATCCACAGAAGACATCCATGCTCGCATACCTTCGTTCAAAAGTATATTTTTTGTATAGAAAGTTTCAAATTCAGGATCTTCTGCTGCACGGATCTCTTGGCTTACGAAATCATAAGCTCTTAAGTTTAGTGCTAAGCCGACAATACCAATTGAAGATGTCCACATACCCATAACAGGTACAAATAACATTAAGAAGTGTAAAAAACGCTTGTTTGAGAAAGCAATACCAAAGATTTGACTCCAGAATCTATTCGCTGTAATCATTGAATAGGTTTCTTCTTCTTGTGTTGGGTCAAAAGCTCTAAATGTAGAACTTTGAACTTTACCATCTGTATAAATACTTGTATCTTCATACAATGTGTTTTGTACTGTAGCTCCATGAATAGCGCAAAGTAGAGCACCACCAAGAATTCCAGCTACTCCCATCATATGGAATGGATTCAAAGTAATATTATGGAAACCTTGAATGAACAGTATATAACGGAAGATTGCTGCAACACCAAATGAAGGTGCGAAGAACCAACTATGCTGTCCTAAAGGATAAATAAGGAAAATACTTGTGAAAACTGCAATTACTGCTGAGAAAGCTAATGCGTTGTATGGTCTAATTCCAACAAGCCCAGCAATTTCAAACTGACGAAGCATAAAGCCAATAAGGCCGAATACTCCATGTAATGCAACGAAGTTCCAAAGACCACCAAGTTGTAGCCATCTAACGAAACTACCTTGGGCTTCAGGACCCCATAAAAATAGAAGACTGTGTCCCATGGCATCTCCAGGGGTACTTACAGCTGCTGTTAAAAAGTTACAACCTTCAAGGTATGAGCTTGCAACTCCATGTGTGTACCATGAGGTAACAAATGTTGTTCCGACGAACCATCCACCTATAGCAAGATATGCGCAAGGTAGTAGAAGTAGTCCGGACCAACCAATAAATACAAAGCGGTCGCGCTTTAACCAGTCATCGAGGACATCAAACCATCCTCTCTGTGGGGCGCTACCAACTGCGATCGTCATGAGAAATCGTTTTTAGCTTCGGGATACGGTGTGACTGTAACAAAGATTGAGAGTAATGTGGGGAAATATTTGTATATCTGAAATGCCTTGTAAAGCTTTCCTGACTTTTTTATTAAAAAATAGGTAAGAATACTCCCTTAGTTTGTTAAATTATCTGAATTAGGCTTTACAAAAAAGATAAAAATGAATTCAGACCTTACTCCTTTCGATAAAATCGAACAAAAAATTGGTGGATCAAGAAAAATTTCCAATTATATTATTGGTGGAATGCTGACGATTGGGGGTATTGGTTTCCTTTTAGCCTCTATATCTAGTTTCACAGGAAGGGATCTATTACCCTTAGGTAACCCTTCCACTTTATTGTTTATACCTCAAGGAATAATAATGGGGGCTTATGGTGTAATAGCTAATATATTAAATTTTTATTTGTGGTACATGGTTTATATTAACTTTGGTTCAGGAAGTAATTATTTTGATAAATCATCAAAATCTATAGAAATAAAAAGAAAAGGGTTATTTAAAGATGTTGTAGTTAATTTAAATTTCGATGAAATTAAATCAGTTAAATTGGATATAAGTGAGGGATTTAATCCTAGAAGAAGGATTGCTTTGGTACTTAAAGGTAGAAAAAAACCTCTCCCTCTAAGCGGAGCGGGTGAACTTAAACCACTTCTACAAGTTGAAGAAGAAGGAGCTAGGCTGGCTAAATTTTTGAATGTTAATTTGGAGGGTTTAAAATAAAAAAAAATTATTTATTAAAAACATTATTTTTTATTCAGATTTTGTTTTTGTTACCAGCTTGTAGTTATAGAAATGAGATTAATTCAAATTATTATTGCCAAA
>QCLW01000045.1 GCA_003214235.1 Prochlorococcus sp. AG-418-F16 | reverse complement strand
CGAAAATCTAATTGTCCAGTAACCTTATTTTTAATAGAGTGTTTTACATCAGAGAGATTAAGTACCATTCCATCAGAGTCTAGTTCTCCACCCATTGAAACAATAAGTTCATAATTATGACCATGACCTGGAGCAATACTGCACTTTCCAAAAAGAGATAAATTTTCTTCTGGGCTTTTTTCAGGAAGCCAATAACGGTGACTAGAACTAAAGCAGGCACGTCGAGTTATGACGCATTCACGTCCTTTTCCATGTAATGGTTTGGATTGTGTAGAAGTCATACTTGTCTGCGATAATACTATCTTAAGGTTTTAAATACGCTTTTGTCTTTATGGAACAATCCATTATCGAAAAAACAGTTCATACTATCAAGGGCAGAAGCATATTTTTAATAGGAATGATGGGTTCTGGTAAGTCACAAACTGGTTTGAAGCTGGCTGAATTATTGAAGTATAAATACATTGATTTAGATTCATTAATAGAGAAGTTGGCAAAAAAATCTATCAATCAAATTTTTAATGATGAAGGAGAAGATAATTTCCGTGAATTAGAAGCAAACTGCCTCAAAGAAACTATCAAAATTCCTTCATTAGTAATCTCAACTGGGGGAGGTATAGTTACCAAATCGGAAAACTGGGGAATCTTAAGACAGGGAATAATTGCTTGGATAGATCTCGACAAAGATATAGCAATTGAAAGATTGAAAAATGAAATCGAAAACAGGCCACTACTTCAGGGAAAGAATCTAAATGATTTGTATATGAGCATTTTTCAATCTAGAGAAAATTTGTATTCTCAAGCAGATGTAAGAATTCAGGTAAAAAGAGAAAATATTGAAGAAGTTGCCATAAAAATAATCAATGCAATTCATAAAGAAATAATTAGTTAATCTGATTCAATTCTTACTGCAAACCATTTGATAACGTATCCAAATTTTATTTCTAATTCATAAGTGCTTTCCAATAATTCTTCAAAAAATTCCTTATCAGGATCTTCCATATTTTGATATATTGTTTGTGTTTCTGCCTTAAGAAGCCAATTCTTCAACCATAAAATTGCTTCTTGCTTTGATACAATTTTTTCTTCTGAATCTGGCTCTAATAATACATAATGATCTGATGCTCTTATTATTGGATTTGACATAATGAAAATTCTTTTTGGGTTAATTCTTTGCTTGACTTTTCAAGGAATTTTTTTAGAAAGTTCTTTTGCTTTAGTAGATTCTAATGTACGAGAGTTTTTGGAAAATCGTGTAAATCAATGGCCAGAATTATATTTGCCAGATTTTAAATTATCTGATACTTCTAAAGATTTAATTTATCCTAAATGGTTTGAGGGGAATTGGCTTGTTACCTCTCAAGATATAATTAATGATTCAGAAGAGCCAGTTATTTATAAAGTAAATTTCTTTAACAATGATTCAGATTTAATTGTTGGTAATCGTGCAAAAAATTCTGAATCTATTGGAAAAGCAATATTTGGTGACATCTTAATCAAGGTTGTAAATGACCCTAAATCTATTAATAATCAAATTACTTATTTAAAAGATGATTTTTATATTGAATCAAGAATTAAAGGGAGAAATCAGATCCAAGATGATGATATTTTTTTCGCAGATGAGCTAGTTATACAAACAGCGCATAAGCCAGGTGCTTCAAGGATTAATCAGGTAGAGACAATAAGTAAATTTCAAAAATGTTCTGAAGAAATATTGCAAGTTAATAATTCAATCAAACCATCAATTTGTGGAGTGCAATATGTTGCTTCTTATGGTTCAAAAGTTGGTGATCTTTCTATCCATGCTATTAAAACTAATAAATATAAATTGACTTTTGAATTTATTGAGAGTGAGCACTAAAAAGATATTCTTCTAAATTGTTCCTCCATATGAAAAGATTTTCTAGATAAGGGTTATTGATGTATTCTTGACTCCCCTCTCCTGAAAGAATTGGTCCTGCAGACTTTGGGAATTTAAGAAGGGACAATTGAGCTGCAATTGAAATATCTGCTATTGATAAACTATCTCCAACTAAATATTTTTTGTTAATCAAGGATTTTGATAACGCTTCCAGTAATTTTTGGAGCTCTAAATTATCTTTAGAAGACAAAACTACATTAGAGATTTTACTAAGATTTTCAAAAGGTAATTTATCAAAAATACTTTTAACTGAAGAAGGTATTTCATCCGGAAGTAATGCAGTTCTTAGCTTTGGATTCTCTATCGCAGATTTTATTAAAGCTTTTCTACAAGTTTTAGCCATTGTAGTATCTGCCCAGTCTTCAATTAATTTGCATTGCGCAAATAACATTGGTTCTTCAGGAAAGAGTGGATTATTATCATTTTTTTTATCTATATATTCGCAAATAGTTGAAGAGTCATTAAGAATTTGATCATTACTATCTACTATTACAGGGACTTGTTTTTGACCTGATAATTTGAAGATTTCAAATTGACCTATTCCAGGTGTTACTTCTTCAACTCGATATTGTAGTTTTTTTGCATGAAGAGCCATTCTTGTTTTTAAACAAAAAGCACTATGCCTAAATTGATATAATGTAATCATGCTGTTTAATGTTTGTTAAAACTTAGCTAAAAAAGTAATCTATTTGTGGAGCTAATGGGCGAATTTTTCTCTAATGTTGCAAGATATCCCAAGTATTTAATATCTATTATTATTGGGGGACTTGTTGCACTGCTCGAACCTTTTTTCAAGAATCGATCAAATCCACTGACAATAGTAGGTTTAATATCTTCTGTTTTAAGTGCTTTCATAACTGTTTATTTTGTCTTGCAGGCGATGACAAATCCATTAAATTTACAATCATAATGCCAAATAATTACCGTCTTGCAAAAGTTTCTTCTCTTTTGAAAAAAGAAATAACCCTTATCTTGCAAAATGATTTGGAAAGTGATCTTGTTAGAGATCACTTCGTAAATATTTCCAAGATTGATTTATCAGGTGATTTGCAATACTGTAAAATTTATATCACTTCTACTGCTCAAGAGACAGTAAAGAAAGAAATTGTGGAAAATTTGAATAGCGCTAAAAGCTCTATTAGGCATAATTTAGGAAAAAGAATAGAGATGAGAAGAGTTCCAGACATAATTTTTAAAGACGATATAGTTCTTGATAAAGGATTATCAGTCTTGAAACTTCTTGATGAAATAAAAAATAGTAATCAAGACAATAATAATGTTGAGGATAAGGATGCCAATAGTTGATCCACCTCTTGATCAAAGAAATATAATTATTACTCGATCAATAGAGGGGATAAAAGATATTAAAAAAATATTTACAAGCAAGGGAGCTAATATATATGAATTCCCGGCAATAAGTATTGGCGATCCTGATAATTTAAATCCTCTTGATGAAGC
>QCLW01000044.1 GCA_003214235.1 Prochlorococcus sp. AG-418-F16 | reverse complement strand
GCATCCCTCGAGAATTGGCCCAGGAGCATAATCTCCACCCATACCATCAACTGCGATCCAAATTCTATTAGATTGCGAGTCATCCACCTTATCTAAAATATTATCGCTATTTTGTAATCTTTTTAATGGATCAAAAACTAACGGCTGTAATGTATTTTTAGCCAATGAGCTAGCATTTGAGACTACAGTGCTAGCAGTATTCACAACAGATTCCGCGCTTGATACTACATTACCTGCAACATTACCGGCAACATTACTAGCTGTGCTTACTACAGATCCAGCGCTTGATACTACATTACCTGCAACATTACCGGCAACATTACTAGCCGTTACTGCAGAACTAGCAGCAGTATCTACTATTGAAGTTACGGCTGAGTTTCTTTTATACCAAATAACTAATCTTCTGATAGCTCTGGACTTGTTAATTTTATGTACATTTTCTTTACCCATTTATTTACCATCAAAAGGAGCAATATCGACAATCCTTTGAAAAAGATATCCAGTACCTCTCGCTGTTAATATCAATTCAGGATTTGCTGGATCAGCCTCCAGTTTAGATCTCAATCTCGAAATGTGAACATCGACTACTCTCGTATCTACATGTCTCTCTGGTGTATATCCCCAAACCTCTTTTAAAATTTCTCCTCTACTAAATGGCTCTCCTGACCTACTTACCAAAAGCTCTAAGAGACTAAATTCCATACCAGTTAATCTAATTCTCTCATCGCTTTTAAAAACTTGTCTTCGATTTGTATCAATTTTTATATCGGTAACCAAAATTAATCCTGAATTAGGCATTCCAGGAAATTGTTCTTTGTCAATTCTTCTAAGAACGCACCTAATTCTAGCTTCTAATTCCTTGGGACTAAATGGTTTCACTACATAATCATCAGCCCCTAATTCTAAACCTGTTATCCTATCTGCAACATCTCCTAATGCAGTTAACATAACTATTGGAACATCAGAATCTTTCCTTAATTCTTGACAAACTCCATAACCATCGAGCTTTGGCATCATAACGTCAAGCACTACTAAATCAGGCACATGATCTTTAAATAACTTAAGTGCTTCTTTACCATCACTTGCAGTTACAACTTTGTAGCCAATCATGGAGAGACGCGTCTCCAGAATTCTTCTAATACTTGCCTCGTCATCTGCGACAAGAATTGTTTCTTTAGTTTGACTAGATAGAGCCATTTGTTTCTATTAGCTAATCAGTAAGAGAATTTATTATTATCCTAATCTAACTTGTAGAGGGGCAATATCCCAAACATTCTAGTTCCATTACTTTATTCAAAAACTAAATGTCTAGCAAATTGTCGACTTTTATTTGTCAAAATTGCGGAACTGAAACTTCTCAATACTTTGGGAAATGCCTTAATTGCAACTCATGGAATTCTATTGTTGAAGAAATTAAAAGCAAGAGGTCAAAATATCAAGAAATCAAAAATAGTAAGAAAGCTATACCTTTTAATGAGATTTCATCTAAAAAAATATCAAGATTTACGAGTGGTTTTGGGGAATTTGATAGAGTTCTTGGTGGTGGGATAGTCCCTGGATCTGTTGTATTAATTGGAGGAGAGCCAGGTATAGGTAAAAGCACAATAGTTCTTCAATCAGCAGGAAAAATATCTCTCAATCAGAAAGTTTTATACGTTACTGCAGAAGAATCTTTAGAACAAGTAAAAATCAGATGGGAAAGATTAAATCAAAAGAGTATTGATTTGAAAATTTTGGCAGAAACCAATTTATCTCTAATTATTGAAGAGATCAAACGTGTAAATCCAAGTTTCGCAATTATTGATAGTATTCAAGCTATCCATAATCATGAGATGGAGAGCTCGCCAGGATCAGTTTCTCAAGTTAGAGCATGTTCATCTGAATTGCAAAATCTAGCTAAAGACAATAACATTGCCCTTTTAATAATTGGTCATGTCACTAAAGATGGGGCTTTAGCTGGTCCAAAAACTCTAGAGCATTTAGTTGATGTAGTAATAAACTTTGAAGGAGATAATATCTCTTCACATAGATTACTAAGAAGTATAAAAAATCGATTTGGATCCACCTTTGAAATTGGAATTTTTGAAATGTTCGAAGAAGGCTTACGAGAGATAAAAAACCCAAGTTCAATATTTACAAATAAAGAAAATATTTCAGGTGTTACAACTACGATAACTAATGAAGGCACTCGACCATTCGCAGTAGATATACAAGCACTGGTAAATAAAACTTTTTACAGTAATCCAAGAAGAACTACAACTGGAATTAGCATTAACAGATTACATCAAATTCTAGCTGTTATTGAAAAACACATAGGGATTAAATTATCTGAATTTGATTGTTATGTAGCTACTGGGGGCGGTTTTGAGATAAATGATCCTTCATCTGACTTAGGTGTAGCAATATCTATTTTATCAAGTTTGAAAAATATTCCTCCTTTGGCGAGTAGCTCATTTATTGGAGAACTGGGTTTGAGCGGTCAAGTTAGAAAATCGAATAACATACGATCAAAGATAGAAGAGGCTGCAAGACTAGGGATTAAAAATATCGTGGTACCAAAATTAGAGGAGAATCTAAGTAATAATTTTAAAAATTTAATCAATATCAAAGAGATTTCTAATATTAAAGAAGCAGTTGATTATTCTTTACTAAATTAAAAAATTTTAGAGATACATATCGATTGAACTTCTTCCTGAGTTTTTTAGCCAATTCTCAATATCAAGATATCCACCAGGATATAATCTCACTGCTTTAGACCAGACTTGAGCAGCTTTATCAAACCAAATATCTCTCTGATCTAGATCGCCATTTTGTTCCGCATATCTTCCCCTTTTCTCATAAATTAAACCTATATTTTTAAGACATGATGGTTGTTTAGGATTTTCGACTAATGCTTTGTTATAAGTTTCAATAGACAAATCCTCATCACCGTTACTCATATATATTATTGCCATATTTTTTAAAGTCTCACCCCTATCGATTTTATTTTCTTCAAGGAGTAAACTCTCTTTATAATACTCCAATGCTTCCGAATAATCCCCGTTATTTTGGGCAGCTAGGCCATCTCTATAATAGATATAAGCTTTTTTTTCCTTATCAGCAATAGGCATTATTTTAACTATAGATTCAGCAATTACAGTAAAAGCTTTATCAATAAAATTGTCTCTGTTTTGATTACTAGGCACTGCTTTAAATCTAATAAAATTAATATAGTAATTTAAAAATTAACTATTTAAAAAGTCTATAACATTTATTATTATAGTTAAAAGTGCAGTTAAGCATTAATTTGCTTCAATAGTAAAAATATGGAGAGCATTCAATTAAGTATTACAGGAATGAAATGTGGAGGTTGTGTTAATACTGTAGAAAAAATATTGAATAATTATGATGGAATTGAAAATGTTTCTGTTAACTTACTCACTGAAAGTGCATATCTTACAATTAACCAGAAACATATAGA
>QCLW01000043.1 GCA_003214235.1 Prochlorococcus sp. AG-418-F16 | reverse complement strand
TCATATGCTCCATCTGCACTTGTGGCAATTACAGTTTTAGTAAATGTAGGATCTGCTGCTCCATTATTTTCAAGCCAGCCAATAGTATCGTCATTTTCTGAGGCTCCAACGATATCTAAGTCACCATCACCATCCATATCAGCGACAGTGATTTCTCTTACGGAATCTGCATTGGTAATAATAGTAGCTGATGTAAATGATGGGTTAACATTGCCATCATTTTCAAACCATCTAATAGTGTCATCATGAATAGAACTTGCAACGATATCCATATCACCATCACCATCTATATCAGCGACATGAACGTCATATGCTCCATCTGCACTTGTTGTGATTATTGTTTCTGTGAATGAAATAGTATCATCATCATTTATAAGTACAACACCAGAACCATCATTAATAGTTGCGTTAGTTGGATTAGATAAAACAACTTGTACGGCTTCATTATTTTCTGGGATTAGATCTTCTTTTACAGTTACATTAAATGTCTTTACTGTTTCTCCTGCAGCAAAAGTTACGCTTCCACTAGTAGCTGTATAGTCATCACCTACTTGCGCATATACTCCAACATCATTGTTACTAGCTACATCTGATTCGTACCAGGTTATTCCTCCTGATGATGCAGCTGAAACAAAGTCTATATCCCCATCATTATCTATGTCTCCGGATGCAACGTCATAAAAACCTTTGTTAGATGTATCTATATCCCTTGCCGTCCAGCCAGGAATAGCTGCTCCATCATTTTCATACCAGGCGATCTTTGGTGTTCCAAAAGTGACCGCAGAAATAAGGTCTAAATCCCCATCATTATCAACATCATCAACATGAACTCCGACGCCATACCCAATATGTTGACTAGTTGGTGAGGTGTCAGGATAACCTACTACTGCTTGAGCTGACCAACTAGGATTAGCTGCTCCATCATTTTTATACCAAACAACGGGATTTCTATCGTAATCAGCGGCAACAATATCTAAATCACCATCATTATCTATATCAGCTATGTGAACGTCAGTTTTACCTCCACTGCCGTCAGTCATATTAACAATATCAGTGGCTGTGAAAATTGGATTGCTTTCACTTAAATCAACAAAATCAGAAGTCGAGAGATTAATTGTGCTGTTGTCATCGAAAAGAATTCCAACTTTGTTGTATTCAAAACCTATGCCAGTAGCTGCTTCAGATTTATTATCAATAATTGGACTTCCGTCAATATCTGCGCCATATCCCCAAGCAAAGAAGTTTCCATTTGATGCAATAGCACCATAACCTCCATATCCACCTGCATAAATCTTATTAACGGCAATATTTGGCTTTGTTTGACTATTGTCATTTTGATAACTTCCAAATCTATGAACTGTTCCACTTTGATCAAGGGCAATAAATCCTGAAGCCGAAGTCGCAACAGACTGGATATTTGTCAGGTCAGCGCCACCTCCACTCCAATTCCCGTAACTTTTTAAAACGCCAGCTGAGGTTAATGCGACAAAAGTTCCCTCTGCAACGACATGCAGCTCCTCAACATCGGCTAAAACAAATTGGTAATTATCTTGTCCATTTCCACCATAGTTAGCATCTCCCTTAAGATAAAATTTATTATCGGCATCTAATTTTCCAGTGGCAAATGCCCCACTAGAATTACTTGGGTTTGTAGAAAGCTCACCTGCACTACTAATTTTTCCTGATATTCTTTCATCTGGGCGAACATGATTCTGTCCAATTTTTATAGGGATGGTAGAAAGTTTGCTTGTTGATTGAGTTGGTAAAAAAGGATCATTCTCGTACCAAGCAATTGCTCCATCTGTACGACTAGCAGAAACGATATCTAAATCTCCGTCATTATCAAGATCTCCTATGAATACTTCTCTTGCTTCATCAGCAGTAGTTGCAATTGTCGCAGTTGTAAATGTTGGATTAGCTGCTCCATCATTTTTATACCAGGCAATTTTGTCATCATTATTAGATGCGGAAATTATATCTAGATCACCATCTCCATCTATATCTGCAACGTGTACATCAAATGCATAGTCAGCATTAGTACTAATAGTGGTTGAACTAAAGCTAGGATTAGCTGCTCCATCATTTTCTAGCCAAGCAATAGTATCACTTGATTGAGTGGCAGTAATGAGATCCAAATCTCCATCATTATCTATATCTGCAACATGAACTGCTGTAGCACTAACAACTCCTTGAGATGCAAAACTAGGATTAGCTGCTCCATCATTTTCATACCATCCACCTGATGAAATAATATCTAAATCACCATCAGAATCTAAATCAGCGAGGGTGAGATCATATGCTGAATTACTACTTATTGCAGAAGCAGTAAATGTTGGAAATGAATCAGTCCTTGAGGTCGCATAATCAACGGTAATCGTTTTTGCAGATTCGGCTGATAATCTTATATCGACGGTTTTAGTTCCATCAGTTTCTGTTATTTGATAGATGTCAGAACCACTGGAGTCAAAGAAACTCAATGTGGGAGCTGCATCATCATCAGTAATTGTTAGTGTTGCTGTTGAATCACTAATACTCGCATTAGATGCATTAGATAAAGTAATCGTTGCAGTTTCATTATTCTCATCGAGTGAATCAGCTAAAACAGGGATATTAAATGTTCCTGATGTTGCACCTGCAGCAATTGTTAATGTTCCAGATGTTGCTGTATAGTCAGATCCCGCTGTTGCTGTTCCATTTGATGTTGCATAATCGACAGTGATATCTTTTCCAGAGGCGGCAGAGAGACTGACTGTAAATGTTGAATTTGCTGCGTTTTCATTAGAAGCAGTTACATCTGCAATACTTAAACTTGGGGTCGCATCATCATCTGTGATTGTTAATGTCGCAGTTGAATCACTGATAATTGCATTAGTTGGATTAGAGAGCGTAACAGTTACAGTTTCATTATTCTCATCAAGTGAGTCTGCTAATACAGGAACATTAAATGTTCCTGATGTTGCTCCTGCCGAAATGGTTAAGGTACCTGATGTTGCTGTGTAGTCAGATCCTGATATTGCTGTTCCATTTGATGTCGCATAGTCAACAGTTATATCTTTATCTGAAGAATGATTTAAAGAAACTGTTAAAACTGCGTTACCTGCACTTTCATTTGAAGTAGTTAAATCACTTATTGAAATTTGAGTTGATCCTACATTTTGATACCAAGCGATTGTGTCATCGTTGTAAGAAGTTGAGACAATATCAAGATCTCCATCTCCGTCCATATCTGCAACAAATAAACCATTAGCTCCGTCAGCAGTTGTTGCTATATCAAAAGCAGTAAAACTTGGGTCGTTAGCACCATCATTTTTGTACCAGGCAATCGTATCGTCTGCATTTGAGGCAGAGGCAACATCTAAATCTCCATCACCATCTATATCTGCAGCAAATACATGATGTGCTCCATCAGCACTTGTTGCAATAATTCTTTTTGTCCAGCTTGGATTTGTAGCTCCATCACTTTCATACCAAGCTATTGTGTCGTCAGTTTCAGAGGCGGAGAGAATATCCATATCTCCATCACCATCTAAATCGGCTAAAAATACATCATTAGCACCATCTGCATTGGTAACTATATTTGCTGCTATAAATGATGGATTTGCCGCACCATCATTCTCGTACCAAGCGATGGTATCGTCATTCATAGAAGCAGAAACAATATCTAAATCTCCGTCTCCATCCATATCCGCAACTTTTACATCATGTGCCCCATCTGCATCGGTTGCTATATTTGCGGCAGCCCAGGTAGGATTTGCTGCTCCATCATTTTCATACCATGCAATCGTGTCATCATTATTAGAACCGGAAACAATATCTAAATCGCCATCGCCATCAAGATCTGCGACAAA
>QCLW01000042.1 GCA_003214235.1 Prochlorococcus sp. AG-418-F16 | reverse complement strand
AAAAGATCATCTAAGTATGCCTCAGAAATTACAGCGTTTGTTGGTTTTAGTTCAACTTTCTTCAAAATTGGATTAGGAATTACATTCACAATTAGCCTCACTCCATATGGTCCATTTTGGGACTTTATTTTAACTCCTGAAAACCAACCACTAGCATATATTGCGTTAAGGTCTCGATTTAATATTTGATTATCTACAATACTTCCTGGCTTTATAGTCATAGAATCATATGCAGCTAATTCAAGTTCTCTGCCTTCAGGATGATTTTCCAAACCTGCAATAATTATTTCTGAAATAAGAACACTTTCTTCATTAATATTTTTTTTATTTTCTGCAATAAAGAAATTTTTCTCTGGTTTGATATCAAACCCTTGAAAAGAACCAATGTTGATATTGTTTATTTCTAAGGTTGAGCTTGATTTCTCAAAGTCTTTTGGCAAATACTTTGCAGCTAGTTCAGAATTATTTGATATAAAAATCAAAGGAGAACAAGAAATATTTGTGAAAACCTTTCTAAAATTTAAAGAATGTTTTTGCATAATATTTTTATTTATTTTGAGTGATGCATTATTTTTAAAAATGAGTTAAATGAAATCGTTTATTCTTCGATAAATTTCACTATAGGCTTCAATTAAACCACCTAAATCATTTCTAAATCTGTCTTTGTCTAGACTTACAATTGTATCATTTTTCTGATTAAGATCCCACAATCTACAATTATCGGGACTTATTTCATCGGCAAGAAGTATATTATTTTTAAAATCATACCCAAACTCTAACTTGAAATCTACAAGTCGAAGCTGAATATTTTTAAAAAAACTTTTCAGGATTAAATTAATTTTTAAAGTCAAATCTATTATTAAATCTAAATCATTAGAGCTTAGTATATTCATTAATTCAATTCTATCTTTTGTAATTATAGGGTCATTAAGTTCATCATTTTTAAGATAAATATCAATTAATGGTTTTGCTAGGACAGTGCCAGATTTAATAGTAGTTTGTTTACACAAAGAACCATAAGCAGTATTTCTCAGAACAATTTCTAAAGGAATTACTTTTATTTTTTTTGCAATCATTGTATTTTCATTTTTAAGTTCAAGAAAATGAGTTGGAATATTATTCTTTATAAGATGTTCAAAAATTCTTGAACTTATTAAGCAATTAAGTTTGCCCTTTCCTTCGAATTCAGCTTTTTTCAAAGCATTAAAAGCAGTAGCATCATCTTTAAATTCAATAATAACTTTATCTTTATCATCATGAGAAAATACTTTTTTAGCTTTACCTTCATAAAGCAATTCATATTTATCATTCATTAATTAGGGCCTCATATAATTACTAAAAATACAATTTGTAATTAACATATTTATTAGAGATGAACTTTTTAATATTGTTTATTTTATTTTAACTAAATTATTTATCGAAACCAATAACCATCAAAAAACAAGTTTATGAGTATCAATTTAAAAAATTCTAAAAGCTTCAATAGATTAGAAAAAATTTTAATAATTGGAAATGGGGGGAGAGAAAATTCTTTGGCTTGGGCTATTCAAAAAAATGAATTAGTCAAAAAAGTTTATTTAATCCCTGGGAACGCCGGATCAGCAAGGATCAATAAATGTGAAAGAATAAAAATTGATATAAACAATAAAAATGAATTAGTCGAGAAGCTTCATTGTTTAAACATAGATTTAATTGTAATAGGTCCAGAAATACCTTTAGCAAATGGATTAGCCGATTTTCTTCGTAAAAAAGACTTTAAAGTATTTGGCCCTGGTAAAGATGGAGCAAAATTAGAATACAGTAAATCTTGGGCAAAGGAATTTATGCAAGACGCAAATATTCCGACTGCAAATTTTTGGAAAGTCAATTCTCTAGAAGAAGCCAAAAAAATTATCTATTCATCATCGTTGCCACTGGTAGTGAAGGCGGATGGTCTAGCTTCAGGTAAAGGTGTTTTTATTCCCGATTCAAAAGATGAGTGTTTCATAGCCGCAGAATCAATCTTCAATGGTAAGTTTGGTGAATCTGGGAATGTGATAGTTCTAGAAGAAAAAATTCAGGGTCCAGAAGTTTCAGTTTTTGCTCTATGTGATGGGGAGAGATACATATTACTTCCAACCGCACAAGATCACAAACGTCTATATGAGAAAGATAAAGGTCCAAATACAGGAGGAATGGGAGCTTATTCTCCAGCTCCAATATTGACAGATGATTATCTTGATAAAATCATTAAAGAGATTATTGAGCCGACGATAGATGAACTAAATAAAAAAAATATTGATTATAAAGGTGTAATTTATTTTGGATTGATGATCACAGAATCTGGGCCCAAAGTTATAGAATACAATTGCAGGTTTGGTGATCCAGAATGCCAAACAATCATGCCTTTGATGGATCAAAATTTTGTATGTCTTTTAGAAAAATGCTCAATGGGAAATTTAACAGGTGTTGAAAAAATTGATACTTTTGACAAGGTAAGTGGTTGTGTAATTGCTACCTCAAAAGGTTACCCTCACGAATATAAAACTGGCTTTCCGATAAAAATAGGAAAGATTGATTCAAGTGATTGTCAAATTTTCGACTCAGGTACCTCTTTAAGTAATGATGGGGAATTATTAACTGATGGAGGAAGAGTGTTAAGTATTGTCTGTCAAGATAAAGACTTCGATATGGTTTTTGAAAAAGCATACAAAAATTTAAAAGAAATCAATTTTGATGGTATTTACTTTCGAAATGATATAGGTCATCAAGTGAGAAGGAAATCTTCTAAGGAGAATTAGGATTATGGTTGATACCAATAATCAAGAAAGTAGAGAATATAAGATCGCTGATAATGAAGATATTAATACTAACTATTGGGTTAATAGACTAATTGCTTGGTGGGGTGGGTTTAGTTTAAGAACAAAATTGTTAGCAATAGCAACTCTCGTTGTAAGTCTCTTAATGACAGGAATAACTTTTTTTGCACTAAATAGTATTCAAAGAGATGCAGGAATGAATGACACTAGATATGCCCGAGATCTTGGATTATTGTTATCAGGGAATGTTACTGAATTAGTTGCTAATAACCAAAAAAAAGAAATCTCAAATGTAGCTGAAAAGTTTTGGAGATCAAGTCGAAATCTACGTTACATATTTTTTACTGATGCTGAAGACATAGTTCAGCTTGGGATACCAATTAGTGCTACTCCAACAAGAACAGATAGTCAATTCCAGCTCACAAGAAGATTAAAACTACCATCAGAATTAAAGAAAAGGCCACAATTCCCTTTAGTCAGGCAGCATGTTACACCTCAGGGTCAAGTAACAGATGTATTTGTTCCAATGTTATGGAAAGGCAAATATCTTGGAACTTTGGCTTTAGGAGTTACCCCTAATAAAAAAGCCTTAGCCAGTGCTTCACTGACAAGAGAAGTAACCATAGCAGTTTTTATTTCTATTTGGGTTTTAGTAATACTTGGGGCTGTATTCAATGCGCTAACAATTACTAGACCTGTAAGGGAGTTAGTAAGAGGTGTGAGGGAAATTTCTAAAGGAAATTTTAAATCCAGAATTTCTTTACCTATGACAGGAGATCTAGGAGAACTTTTAAATGGATTTAACCGAATGGCAACTCAGTTAGAAAATTATGACGAGGCAAATATTGAAGAACTTAAAGCAGCCCAAATAAAGCAGCAATCACTAATAGCCACTATGGCTGATGGTGCAATATTATTAGATTCCAAAGGAAAGATTGTACTTACTAATCCAACAGCAAAAAGATTATTTCGTTGGGAAGGAAGATTCTTAGAAGGAAAATATTTTTTAAATGAGATCCCCGAAATTTTATCTAATGACTTACATACAAATATAGAATCTATTTTAAACAGAGAAAAGGAAAAAGATGATTTAAGGTTTAGCTTAGGAGAACCTGCTAGAACTTTAAGAATTGTCTTACAGTCAGTATTAGATACAAACAAAGTTGAATTAAAAGGGATTGCAGTCACCATTCAAGATCTAACAAGAGAAGTAGAACTAAATGCGGCACAAAACAGATTTATTAGTAATGTTTCTCATGAATTAAGGACACCACTTTTTAATATTAAAAGTTA
>QCLW01000041.1 GCA_003214235.1 Prochlorococcus sp. AG-418-F16 | reverse complement strand
ATACTTCTAAGAGTATCAATCAAATTCCTCAATTCATTTGCTTTTTCTTCATACATAGGAGAAACTAATTTATTTAATCTTTGCCCCCTATCTGTAACAGCAGCTATTTTGTATATGTTTGACTTTATCTCTCCAATTTCTTTCATAACTCTAATACAAGAAATACAAATTTATATTAGGAAAATAATTTGAAGTTGATGGCACTTTTAATAATGCTGGCAATAAATTAATTTAATATTCTCCCCACCTTTTACCAATATCAAAACCCCATTCAGAGGTTAATTTAATTACTTCATCATGATTCTTGCATTTTGAAAGGGACAACTTTTTACTAGGATTTTTTTTAATGAGCTCAGCAATTTTATTGAGTTGTTCTATTTTTCTTAGGAAATTACTTAGATCTTTATCTGACATTTATCTAGGAACTAAATTTTTGATCATAAGTAAATATATAGTAAAGAAGCCAAGCAACACCAATAATCAGAATTAAAATCATTATATTTACTGACCAAACAACTTCTATCATTTTTAGTTTTTATTTACTTTAAATATATCCAAAATATATATTAAGTTAAGCATTAATAATTCAAATCTTCGATAATACATTACTATTTTTAAACGTATAAAATGTTTTTAAACACTTTTTGAATTATGGGAGAAGCTAAGAGAAGAGAAGAGTTAGGCTTGCCGCCTAGAAAAAAGAAAAAAGAAAATAAAACATCGAAAAATCAATTTAATGAAATATTGAATAAATATCCATATTTACCATTTATTTTAGGTTTCTCATTATTGGCAATTTTGATTGCCGACTTAGTGAACTACTACAAATAATCTTAAAAAAGGATTTATTTTTGAAGAAAAGATTATTTTCACAATTGCGAAATTATTTTTCCATAATAAAAATAAAACCTATGAAACCTTTTACCAGCTTGTATGCCTTGATTTTAAGCACACTGTCCTTGTTTTAAATATCTAGTTCTAATGCAGGCGGCTGCAGTTCTCATAATGAGAATAAGGCAGAAATCTAATGCTTGTCTGATGATAAAAAATGTATAGATGAGAAAGATTAAGAATTACTATATAAAGTTGAGGCCTAAATGTTAGATAATCTTGGAACTGCTTTAGTACAGGCAATAGGCTTCTTTGTTGTTTTTAGTTTTTTTGTTTATCAAACTTTATTCGCAGATAAAAAACTCCAAAATACAAAATTAAATCCTAAAAAAATAATTAAAAAAGAATCTAAAGAAGGTTTATTTAATAGAAAATCTAAACCTGTTGAGGAGAATTTACCAGTTCAAAAAAAGGGATTATTTGGGAGAAAAAAGAAGTTGTTAAAAAAAGAGATTAAACCAAAGAAAAAAGGTTGGTTTTAATAGGTAAAGTCACTAGAACTCTATTTTGATATCTTTTATACAAAAAAAATTTTTTAGCAACTCTATAATTTTTTTAAGTTAACGCTGAATAATGAACCATAGAGAAATTACAAAAAAATATAGTGAGTTACTAAATAAGGCTGAATTTGCTACTGGACGTAAGGAAGTTGTAGGGCTTTTAAAAAAAGCAGCCAAATTGAAATCACAGATTGAAGTTAATTATTAAACTCAATTAGTATAATTCTAAATGTAAAATATTCTTTCAAATAACTTTTTACATGAGATAATCTCCATAGATTATTTTTCATATGAATAAAAAAGGCTATACAACAGAAAGTGGTGGAAGGCAGAATGGTTTTGCAATTGAACCAGAAATTAACCCTATTTCAGAAGGAGAGTCAAAAAAATCTTTGTTTTTATTCGTTGGAATATTGTTACCCTTTTTAATAGGTGGTTTTTATTACTTAAGGACTCTTAATATCTTCTGAGTTCTTATAAACCATTTTTAGCAATATATTCTTCTGAACTAACAATATCTTGTATTAAGCTTCCTGAGGATGGATTAAATCCATTCTGCTCTAAAAACGACTTAACCTTTTCAAATTTTTGCTGAATTTTTTTTGTATATGGAGTTGTCATCAAATAATCATCTTTTTCTGTTGAATAGTTCATTTGATTAAATAATTACTTTTATATTCCAATTTTGCAAAATATCCAATTGACATTGAAGTTATTAATATTACATAAATAATTCAATAGTAATAAATACTCATAGTTTGCTTCTTCTCTAATTGCGTTTGTTTAATTATTTCAAAGAGTGCTAATAGTAACAAGTTCCATTAAATCCCTGGAGTATAGATATTTTTGGAAAACTTCTGAATAAAAAGCTTTTTTAGCAGCAAGTTTTGATTCGAATTCTATTACCAACCCTAAGTGTCCTCCATCCCATTCATTAGAGTTTGATTTTTGTATTAAATCCCTTTTTACTACAACACCTCCAACAGATTTAATCCAAGGCAGTACTGTTCTTATATATTCCAGAAATAAATCAGTATTTGGAATTGATATTTTCTTTAGCCAATAGCTCTTTGTCATCAAATCAACATATTCTGGGTAGAATATAGCATATGGACCTTCGTATTTATCCTCAGCTATGAATGAGATAAGTAATGAACAAAAAGAATGGATAGAAGTAACTTATTTTACTAATAGACTCAGAATCTTTAGAGAGAATAAAGAGGCTTTATATATTTTAAGAAAATAGAATAAATAAATAGATTTTTGAAATTACAAGTAATTTATTAAAAGCTTTTAAAAATGTAAATTATTTTTTTATCCAAATAGACTTTAAAACGAAATATATTGGAAAATATTTGAATGATTCTTTTGGTATCTCATAGCTTAAGAATTTTAGTGATTCTTCTAACCAATATCCAAGATCAAATCCAAAAAGAATTTTTTCTAATACAAACCAAAATTCCCTATCAAATATTATTCTGAAATTTAAGTAAATATATTCCCAATGGAAGGTATTCCAATATTTGATTAGAAATGAAGATAAAATAAGCCAAAGGGATATAAATAAAAAACTTTTAAGAAATTTATTAAATTTTTTCATATATCAAACGCTACTTTATAAAAATTTTCAATATTAATATTATTATTAGGATCTAATTTTATTTCCATAGAATATATCCAAAAAGATATAAAAATATTTAGGAATAATTGAATATTTTTATGTAATTAGGTATTTATTCTTCGTTCTTCAGATTCTGTGCTTTTAAATTTTTATTTTTAAGAAAAAATCCAAAAAAAGTAAATGCAAAATATATTATTAAACTTAGGCCAAAAATTAAAACAAACTTTGTAATATCCATAAAATGATTATTTTTATATATCCTAACCATTTTATTCGAACCTTTATCTAAGGTAATGTTTTTTTATTTATCACGATAATAATTAGTAATTATTAAGCTGAATATATTACCTTAATCATATGCAAGTTGTTTTTGCTTGGAGTCTTTGTCTTTCAGTGGGAGTAGTTTTAATATCTATTATTCCATTAACTATTGGGAGGGTTAAAGCAGGCTATTCCGTTGAAAATATGTCAGCCCCAAGGGCTTTGTTTGATGAACTGCCTGCGTTTGGTAAAAGAGCAGTTTGGTGCCATCAAAATTGTTGGGAAAGTATTGCCTTACATGCACCTGCATGTCTTCTTTGTTTGATTACTTTAACTGATTCAAACATTGCAATTTTTGCAGCGTGGATTCATCCTCTTTTACGTTTTTTATATATTGGTGCCTATGTATTTAATATTCCAACTGCAAGGGGTTTAATGTGGGCATCAGGTATTTTTACAACACTATTGTTGTATAAAGAGGGCTTAACCCACTTGATATAAACTAATTAAATAATAAATTTTTCTAAGTCTTTTAACTGAAATTCATTAATTAGTCTTACTTTATTTGATTTAGCTAGTTTTTGAGCAGACTTTGTAAAGCCAGATCTTGAAACTAATATTGCATGAGTACCTTTCCAAAATAATTTACCAGCTGAAATTTCCTGAACGGCCTTATTACCAATAGATTTTTCATGATCTTTGCATTGAATACATATTCTCAAGTCATTTATTGATGCAATTAAGTCAACACCTTGATCTCCTGTATTAGGTGTTTCTTTTACTTCCCAACCATGTTGTTTGAGAATTTGCATACAATGATTTTCAAATTTAATGCCTTTTTTGTAGCTTTCATTTATTTTTTTTGAGTAATTTTTTTCTATTAGGTTTAAGCATGATTTCTCTATTAGACTAGCTATGAATCCAAACCAATCTTCAGTCTCGAGCTTTCTAATTTTTCCAAGTATCTCATCATCAATATTAGGATTTTCTGAACAATAAGATCTCCACTTTTCAAAAAATAATTCTATGCCTCCAAATTTTGTTAAAATTACCTTTTCCCAAAAATATGGGATTCCTTCTTTAAATCGTTTTGAGCCATTTAATATATTTTTCTCTATAGCTTTTTCATCAAGAGGAGGATTGCCAATCCATCTTTTATAATTCTCATTACCGTAGGCATCAATATCTCTTAATCTAATCCTTTCTTCTAACAAATTGTATTTATTTTCTTCAATTAAATTATTAATTTCCTGAATAAATAAATTTGAATTTAAGGCATTATTTAATTTAAGCCTTTTGATTTTAATTTGATAATCTCTTGCAATTAAAAAAATTAAAAAAATGATAAAAATAATTAAAAAAATAAAAAAAATTTTCATTAAGGATTTTTTATATCTGGTCTAAAAAGTTTTTGTTTTTCTAATAACAAAATTATTTTTTGTTATTACGGCAGATTCATTTACTTCAAACCCATTAATTGCTGATATTTCTCCTTTTATTCCTTCTAATGTTAATTGCTCGATTATTCCTTTTATTACTTCATCCTCGACCAATTTCCTATCAATCCTTTCAGGTGTAATATCTGTAAGCCATTTTGAGGTCTTTTTTTTTACAACCTCTGTAGGGTTTGTTATCTTTAAGTAAATAGCCATTTTTTAAGTCATTTAGTTGAATTATAAGCATTAAATCTTCCTAACTTTTATTATTGTCATTACTTTCCCACTCAAGAAATTGAAAAACAAAAATTGCAAAGATAGAGAAAAATATTATAAACAAGCCTAACCATCCTATGAATTTGTGCTCTGTAAAAAGATTAGTAAGCATTGATTTCTCCTGATATCTTGATTCCATTTCATATTGGTAAAAGTCAATAACTTGAAATATATTCATAATTAATAATTTAATAAATCTCTCAATTAAAGGATAATAAGTTCAACCATTTAATTTAATAAAGGCTTCAGATAGGAAATCTGGTCTTTTTCTTATTATAGAAAAATTAAGTTTATTTATTAAGACTAAATTGACTTCAGCAATAGTTAAGATTTCTGTTTTCTTGTTAAGGAATTTTGAAATTACA
>QCLW01000040.1 GCA_003214235.1 Prochlorococcus sp. AG-418-F16 | reverse complement strand
TCTAGTTGGGATAGCTCACCTTTGGTTCCCGAAGTTGACGAAATACCTTTTTAAATCAAATATCAACATTATTTTCTTGAACACTTATAATAAATTTGCTTATTTTTCTTTCAAGCGCGGCAAGTTCGCTTCTGATTTCTGGCCATTTACCCTTATCAAGATTTTCTAATAGCCATGCCCTATCTTGATCAAGTTTAAAAATTAAATCTACTTGATTTGCAGTATTAGGATCTTGCATAATACTTGTTATCACATTTAAAACTCATTCTACTAAATCAAAATGAAGAAATACTTATCGCCTGGAAACTTAATAGTAACCGCTGGGGGTATTTTAGCTTTTGTTGGGATGACTGCTTATTTTACAGACTCAGTAAATTTAAGTGTACCTACTTTTTTTTATGGAGTACCTATTTTTCTAATTGGATTAGGTTTAAAGACTTCCGAAATACCTCCTGTGGAGTTGTTTGACAAGACAAATTTTGCGACAAATAAATTTAATAGACCAAAAGAATTAACAGCGCTAGTTAAAGATGTTACAAGATGGAGGTATGGGATCAAAGCTCATCTTGAATCTTCATTAGAATCTTTAAATTTGTGGGACGAGGATAATCCCCCTCAACTAAAAGAAATAGAAGAAATTACAAAGGAAGAAAAAAATGGTCTCAGAATGCGATTCGAATTAAACGCTGTCCCTATAGAAAAATGGATTGAAAAACAAGAAAGATTAAACAGATTTTTCGTCAAAGGTCTTGAATCAGAATTTATTATCGACGATAATAAAAAAGAATTTGATTTTATTCTCTTTTATTGAATATAGGGATATATTTGTAAAAACCTAATTTCTCAATTCAATCAAGTTTTAATGATTTTTAATAATGAATGATTCTCAAAGAGTATCAATATTAAGCGAAGCACTTCCATATATACAAAGTTTCTCAGGTAGAAAAATTGTTATCAAATATGGTGGTTCTCTTATGGAGGAGGATGATTTAAAAAATGCTTTTTTTAGAGACATAGCACTTTTATCAACCGTGGGGGTATGTCCGATAGTAATTCATGGAGGTGGACCCGAGATTAATAATTGGTTAAACAAATTAGAAATATCTCCCAAATTCGAAAATGGATTAAGAATTACTGATCAAAAAACAATGGAAATTGTCGAGATGGTTCTAATGGGTAGGGTTAACAAACAAATTGTAAAAGGCATTAATAAAACTGGATCCTTAGCTGTTGGAATATCAGGTCTTGATGGGAACTTAATTCAATCTAGAGAATTAGGAGATGGGAGCCATGGGTTAGTGGGAGAGGTCACAAAAATCAATCCTGAAATATTAGATCCTCTTATTTCTAAAGGATATATCCCTATTATTTCTAGTATTGGATCAACCATGGAGGGTACTTCCCATAATATTAATGCAGATTTTGTTGCTGGAGAAATTGCTGCTGCAATAAATGCAGAAAAACTTATTCTTCTTACTGATACTCAAGGGATTTTAAAAGAAAAAGATAACAAAAATAGTCTTATTGAAAAAACGAATCTCAAAGAGGTAAGAGATTTTATTGATAAAAAAATTGTGACTGAAGGTATGATTCCAAAGACAGAATGCTGCATAAGAGCTTTAGCACAAGGAGTCAAAGCAGCTCACATAATCGATGGAAGAATAAAACATTCATTACTTCTTGAGATTTTTACAAATTCCGGAATAGGTACAATGATAGTCGCCTAACCTATGAAAACTTATGAGCAAGTTTTAGAAACAGTAGAACTTGCTTTAGCTAAAGGTGAGTATCATTATTGTATTGAATTTCTTTTGCCCATAATCGCATCGTTTCCTTTATCAAGTAAAGAGGGAGTAAATTTAAGAACAATTTTAATTACGGCTCTTTGTGGTATCAATAAAAAGGAGGAGGCTAAAAGATTCTGTAAAGAACTTCTAAAATCTTACGATAATAAGACGAGGGAAAATGCAAAATATTTGATGGAAGTTATAGATTCTCCTGACATTAAAAAGCCAGAAAATTGGAACGTTCAGTTTGAAAGCGACCAATCACTAAATAAAAAATCTCTTAACTCACTGCGCAAAAAAAGAGAAGTATTGGAGAAAAAGAAATTTATTAATGTTACTGATAATCCAACTGGTGAAACAAAACCCTTTCAGAAAGGGTTTTCACTGATCATTTTTTTAATACTATTATTATTAATCCCACTCTTAAGTGGCTGCGTTAAAGTTGAGGATACCCTTGATCTAAGTGAACTTGATTCAATAACCAATAATTTAGTGATAGAAAGTAAATACATAAAGAAATTTCCTTGGCAATTAATATTTGAAGAAAAAATGAAAGATATTTTTCCTGACGCAGAAATTGAACAAGACGAATCAACCTTTTCTTTGAAACATAAAAATCTCAAGCTAGAAGATACAAAGCAAGTTCTTAAAATCACCCAAAATACCGCTGGAGAGTTAGCGGGCGGATCAACAAATATAGAAATTAATACTACTCAAAAAAACTTCATTTTTTTTAAAAAATACTTTTACAGGGTAGATTTGGATCTAAATTCAATTCAAGGTATTGATAATTTAGAACTCATTTTCAAAATTATTCCTCCTAATAAAGCTACCCTTACTGGTAAAAATAATTCAAATTTAGAAATCACAAAAAATCTAATAATTTGGGATATAAATCAGGGGCAGATTAATCGACTTGAATTTTCTTTCTGGAGCCTCAACAAACTTTTGATAGGGACATCTACTATTTTAATAATTATAATATTAGGTTATTTATTAAGATTCTATAGATATAAATTAGGTACAGACTTGCCTCAACTTCCATCAAAGTAATTACAACTCTGCCGGATTAACATCAATTGTTAAAAAAACATTTTTTGGAATAAGTTTCCATAATAATGACTGTTCTGGCAGAGGAATATTTGAGCCTTCAGGACCATGTATTAATATCTGCCATCTAAATTTTTTACCGACTTTAGCAATTAAACTAGGAGCAGGGCCAATTAATTTCCAGTTCTTTTTCTCACAAAAATTGAGTAGATATTTTGCTAATTTTATTGCAATTGATTCAGTTAATTCATAATCTTCACCTGATAATTTAAGAAGGCAAATCTCGCAAAATGGAAATAAATTAGCATCTTTTCTCAATCTCGAGTTTTCAATTAAGAATCTTTCATAATCTCTTTTCTGAAGATACGAAATTACCGGATGGTTAGGTTTATATGTTTGAAAAATTACTTTTCCTTTTTTTTGAGCCCTGCCTGCCCTGCCTGCTAATTGTAAAAACAATTGTAATGATTTTTCTTCTGCCGAAATATCTGGGCGATGAAGCAACCCATCTGCTGCAATAACTACTGAAAGAGTAATATTGGGGATGTCAATCCCTTTTGCCAACATTTGAGTTCCCACAAGAATATCAGCATCACCTTTAGAAAACTTTGCGAGAATATCTCTATGACCATTCTTTCCTGAAGTTGTATCTCGATCATAGCGAAGTACTCTTAAGTCAGGAAATTCTTCATTTAAAAACTCTATTACCCTTTGTGTCCCTATTCCAAACGGTTTAAAGGCAGTCGAATGACAATCTGGGCAACGATTGATCAATCTAGATTTATGATCACACCAATGACAGCTTAACCATTTTTTTCCTTGTGAACCAAGATGCACTGATAAAGGAATGTCACAGTTGGGGCAATTTATTAAATATCCGCAATTTCTACAACTTAAAAACCCACTATGCCCCCTCCTAGGGATCAAAATTATTGCCTGCTCATTTTTTAAGCGTAGTTGAGGAACTAATTGTAATAATTCATTGGAAAAAATTCTCATATTTCCCTTCTTGAACTCATCGCGCATATCAATAATTCTTATTTCAGGAATCTCGTTACTGGATATCCTTTGAATCATTCTTACCAATTTAAAATTATTTTCAAAAATACACTTTTTCCAAGTCTTCATTGATGGAGTTGCACTCCCAAAAATTAACTTTGCTGAGGTCCTATTTACCCTCTTAATCGCAACGTCTCTTGCGTCATAACAAGGCATAGGACTATCTTGTTTATATGAAACATCATGTTCTTCATCCATTATTATTAATCCTAGATTTTTAATTGGAAGAAAAACTGCGGACCTTGTTCCTATTACTATTAGAGGTTCATTAGAATTAATAATTTTCTTCCAAACTAAAGTTCTATGAATGGAGGAACAGTTACTATGATATTCGTAAACAACATTATTAAATCTCCGACTAAACCTATCAATAAGTTGAGGAATTAGTCCAATTTCTGGGGCGAGTATCAAACAACTTTTTTTCTTAAGCAATTGATCTTCAGCAATTCTCATATAAACTTCCGTTTTACCTGAACCTGTTTCGCCCCATAGAAGTAAAGCATCTCCTGGTTTCATTGTTTGAAATTCTTGAAATGCAATTCTTTGCTCATTTGTAAGATTTGGTTTTTTCGTTGCAATATGATCATTTAAAAAGGAATTTAATTTAATATTTATATTTTTTTTTCTTTTAGATTTAACAAGGTAATTTTTACTGACCATTGAGTTAATCAAAGTGTAATTAAAACCAGACTTTATTAATTCACTTTGCCAATTACCTTTTTCGGGCAAAGTATTCATTAAAAAAAATTCTTTATTTGTAAATTCATTATTTTTTATATCTAATTCTTTCTTAGTTTCAATCCATAATTGATCTTTTAAACCTTGAGAAATTTTCTTATGTTTACCAATCCAACCCGGGGGGAATGCCGTTTTATACATTTTTAAATTACTAACCATATAAAAAGAAGCTAAGGACTCTATCCATTCTCTCCACCAGTCATCAATTATTTTTTTCTGCAAAATACCTTCAACAAACAAATATTTTATACTTCTACTTCCAGTAATATTTGCTTCATCTTTATTAATTGATGAAAAGTTTTCTTTGGAAATCACCAAGCCATTCAATAATCTCCCTCTAACTTTCACCAATACAATATCTCCAACTTCTACGCCAAGATTATTTCCATCTAAATAGTAAAAGCTATCTCTACTAATGCCTATATCGAGTAAGACCTCCAATTTAAAAGAGATATTTGATAACTGATTACTTGCCGGCTTCAAAACTTTTTCTTAGTATTGGATTGTTGAACATTCCACAAAGTGTTTTTTGCACATTGTAAGTATCCTGCTCTTAAGGGAGACATGAAGCTTTGATCATTGAGTTAAAATTCAAAAACTGATCTGCCTGTCTGAGAAATCCCAAGACTTTTTACTTTAGGTAATCTATAGCACTATTTAAATTTTTCAACAATTTAGAAAAAATTTTTTTATTCACATTTCATAAAAAAGTTCTTTTAAACAAAAAGGGGTTTTTACTACTAAATGTACAAATTAGCCCTAAATAAAATTTTATCTAGTTAAATTCACCGTAGAA
>QCLW01000039.1 GCA_003214235.1 Prochlorococcus sp. AG-418-F16 | reverse complement strand
TCAGAACTGAATCACCATGAAAAGGAGACATTTTTGCCATTGTTTTTTATTTCCCAAATCTTAGATGAGGTATCTCTCGAGAAATTTAGATTTAGCAGAGCTGAAATTTCAAAAATTAAGTTATTACGAAAATGGCACTTTTTGCTAAAGAAAAAAAACATCTCTCAATTAAATGAATTAGATCGATTCGCATTGCATCAACAATTAGAAACTTTCTTTCCATCTTTTATTTTTTATTTACCTCAAAATATACGATTTGATTGGTTAAATAGATGGCGTGACAAGGATGACAAATTATTTCATCCCTCCAATTTACTTAGTGGGGATGTAATTAAAAAAAATTTAAAAATAAAGGATGGGCCTATCTTAGGAGAGCTTTTACAGTATCTTTCAAAGGAGCTTGCATATGAAAGGTTAAATAATTTTGATGAAGCTATTTATAAAGCAAAGCAATGGATTGAACAAAATGCACCCAAAATGTGATTAAATACACATAGCTTAGTTTTGTTTAGAAGTTCAGACTTCAAAATCATCTTTAAAATTTATGAGTATTCGCATTTACATTGGCAATTTACCACAAGGATTTAATCCAAAAGAATTTGATACGATTTTAAAATCAGTTTCTGATTCGATTAGATTTAAAGCAGTTTTAGATAAGGAAACTAAGGAATGTAGGGGGTTTGGTTTCGCGACAACAAATAATGAAGAGAATGCTAATCTTCTCATTCAGAAATTAAATGGTTTTGAATTTAATGGTTCTAAATTAAGAGTAGAGTTATCAGAAAAGAAAGATTCTGCCTCAAATAAAAGAAATAGCGGAAACTTAAATAAAAATAAGAAGAGGAAAGATTTTAAGAAAATTGTACATAGTGATGCTCCTAATCTTGAAGCACCTGATCCAAGATGGGCTGGAGAACTATCTAAATTAAAAGATTTGTTGGCTAATCAGAAAACACCTGCTTAGTTATTTTATTCGAGAAATTAAAAAAGATATAGGAATTTCAAAAGCTTTTACTGAATTTTTTACAAAAGCCCTGTTATTAAAAACATCATAATCTAATCTTTCAATAGAATCTAATATTCCTCGGTAGAGACGTAAAGATGTCCAAACTGGCCATCTTGCATCGGAAGATAGCCATTTAATCCCATCTTCAGACTTTTTGAACCAATCACGAGCTCTCGTTAATTGAAAGTTCATCAGAGCTTTCCACTGATTGTTTATTTCGCCTTTTAAAAGTTGTTCTTCAGAATAATTAAATTTTTTAATATCTGCTTGTGGTAGATAAATTCTACCTCTTTGCCTGTCTTCTCCCACATCTCTCAATATATTCGTTAATTGATTAGCTATTCCTAAAGCTACAGCTGCTTCAGAGGGGTCAGGCTTGGCACTCCAAGGAGCTGATGTATATGCGCTATCAATTCCCATAACATTCTGAGTCATTAATCCAACAGTTCCGGCGACCCTATAACAATAGAGTTTTAACTCATCAAAATCTTTGTATCTAAATTTATTAAGATCCATTCTCTGACCATCTATCATATCCAGATAAGGTTTAATGCTTTGCGGATATTTTTCTATTGTGTCTAATAGAACCGCATCTAATTCCGATTTAATATTTCCTGTAAATACATTCTTAGTATTTTCTTCCCATATATCTAAATTATCTGAAAGTTCCTCTTGAGATTTAGTTGCAGCTTCTGTGCTATCCATTATTTCATCCGTTCTTCTACACCATACATAAATAGCCCAAATAGCTTTTCTTTTCTCTAATGGTAGTAGAAGAGTTCCCAAGTAAAAGGTTTTAGCCCAGTGTTGAGTTTCTTTACGGCATATCTCATATGCATGATCTAGTTGAGAAATTGAATATTTCAAAAAATTTTAGCTGAATTTTAAAATTTACTTTAAATGTTCTTAAGAAACATATTGAGGGGTTTTGGAGTACTCCTTGTTGATTGATTCCGCACACAATTTACCACTTAAAACAGCTCCTTCCATAGATGCTAGATATTTTTGCATTGTGTAATCTCCAGCTAAGAAGAAGTTTTTTATAGGAGATTTTTGGCTGGGTCTATACTCCTGGCATCCAGGAACTGCCTTATAAACGGATCTCGGAGTTTTAACTACTTTATATTTTCTTAATTTTGTCTTATCGTCACCAATAAAATGTGAAGGAAATAATTTTTTTAGTTCTTCCATAGTTGCATCAACAATGTCTTGATCACTCCTATTTATCCAATCTTTTGCAGGCGCAAATACCAATTCTAACATTGATCTATTTGGATCTTCATATTCTTTGCATGTGATACTCATATCTGCATAAACACTCAGTAGTGGAGATCTGCTAAATAGTAAATGGTCAATATCTGTTAATTTTTTGTCAAACCATAAATGGATATTAATTACTGGCACACCATTTAAACCATCTAATTTAGAAAAAGTCTCTAGACCTTCCCATTGTTTAGGAACCATTAATTTAAAGAGGTCTACAGGCATTGCACTAACATAAGCATCGGCAGTTAAATCTTTCTTTTCGTTTTCATCTAGAGAAGCAATAGTAAAACTTTTAACAGTACTATCTTCATTAAGGTTGATTTGCCTTAGTGGACTATTCAGGTGAACTTCTCCACCACGAGCAGTTATGTATTCAACCATTGGTTGGCAAAGTCTTTCTGGCGGAGCTCCATCAAGAAATGCCATTTTTGAACCATTTTTTTCTTGTAAAAATCTGTTAAGAGCTGTCAACAAAACTGTAGATGATATTTCATCCGGTCCAATGAAATTTAATGCTTTACTCATAGCTATGAAAACTTCGTCGTTAACTCTTTCTGGAATGTTGTGTTCTTTTAGCCAATCTGTCCATGATTTGGTATCACATTTTTCTATGTATTTTTGGCCTCTTAACATGGCAGGGACTAATCCCAATCCAAAAAGAATCTTTTCATTCCATGAAAGCATATCATTGTTACTTAATATTGCTGAAACTCCATTTACGGGAGCGGGTATATCGGGAAAATCAAATCTACTGTAAGTTCCTGGCTCAGAGGGTTGATTAAATATCATTGAATGACTTTTCCATTGGAGTCTATCTTCAATGTTCAATTCCTTGAAAAGTTGCAACATATTAGGATAGGCTCCAAAAAATATATGTAAACCAGTTTCATACCAGTCCCCATCCTCATCTTTCCATGCAGCAATTTTTCCTCCTAGAACATCTCTGGCTTCGAGGACAATAGGGATGTGACCCTTGTCAACTAGATATTTAGCGCAAGATAAACCTGCCAAACCTGCACCAGCAATTACAACACGCATTATTTAATCAAGAAATAAATTAACACTTATTATTAAGCTACATTAAAGTTAGAACAAATTAGTTTTTTTCGTTGATTATTTCGCAAAATTATGGAAAAGATGCTTTTAAAATCAACTACTCGACATGTAAGAATTTTTACTGCTGAGATAGTTGATAAAAAATTAAAGTTTCATCCCAATAAACTGACTCTTGATTTGGATCCAGATAACGAGTTTATTTGGAATGACGATTCTTTAAACAAGATAAATGAAAAATTTAGTGCATTAATAAAAGAGAGAGCGGGAATGAATCTAGATGATTATGAACTTCGAAAAATAGGATCAGAAATTGAAGGTTTAATAAAATTTTTGCTTCAAAATGGGAAATTGAGTTATAACCCTGATTGTAGAGTGATGAACTATTCAATGGGTTTACCAAAGACAAATGAAGTGCTGTGAATAGAACACCCTCGAATAGAAGGCCAAGGAGAGGCCCAAATAGAAGTTATTACTCCTCAAATCCAAGAGATATCGATTCTTATGGACAAAGAAATAGTAGATTGCCTGGTTCTTCTTCTGACCAAAAGATTAATTTCAGTACAGGAACTATTGCTGTTCTGGCAGGAGTATTAATTTTAGGAGTTGGGATTGGGAGCGCGATTACTAGTACAACTGATGGCGGGCAGGGAAATATTGCTAGTCAACAACAATTAGATATGGCTGTCCCAGATCCTGAATTTTGCAGACAATGGGGTGCTAGCGCCTTTGTAATTGATGTTGAAATGTATACTACCCTGAATCCATCCACGAGTTTTGTAACACAACCAGCTCTCCAGCCAGGTTGTGTAATTAGGAGGGAGAATTGGACGGTTCTACAAAAACAAGGAGCGATCAGTAATGATGATGTAAGAGAATGTAAGCAAAGAATGAATACGTTTGCTTATATTGGTTCTATAAGAGATAAACCTATAGTTAAGTGCGTTTATCAGACTGATGTAAATGAAAATAAATTTATAATCAAGGGAGATGGACAAGCCGAAGATGGAGGAGTAGGAATTAATAAAGAAGCAATTCAGTTCTGATCAAATTTATATTTGCCTCAATGGGCTTTCTAAACTAGCAAATTGAGGCAGAATATTTTTCTTAAATACTTCTGATGCCCTTGAAGTATATCTTGATGGATTAGTAATTAATTTCAGTTCTCTTTTAACCTCTAAGTCAGCAAGTAATGCTTTGTGGATTGTTCCAGCCGCTAATTCTCTTTCAATTGAAACAACAGGTAAAAATGAAGCTCCTAGTCCTGATTGAACTGCATTCTTGATTGCTTCAAGAGAATTAAGTTCCATCTCAATTTTTAATCTTTGAATTTCAAGTCCAGAATCTTGAAGAAGTTTGTCAACAACTTTTCTTGTAGTGGATTGAGAGTCTAATGTTACAAAATTTAATTTGTATAAATCTTCTTTTAAAAGTTCTTTTTTGTGAGAAAGTGGGTGTTGAATTGGTAAAACTAGTGCTAATTCATCTGTTGCATATGGAATCACTTGTAGTAAATTTTCTAAATCGCCGGGTAATTGTCCTCCAATAATGGCTAAGTCAATTTGTCCATTGGCAACACTCCAGCCAGTTCTTCTAGTGCTATGAACTTGGAGTTGAACAGATACATCAGGATATTTTTGTCTAAATACTCCGATCATTCTTGGCATTAAATAAGTTCCCGTTGTTTGACTGGCTCCAATGATAAGGGTTCCACCTTTTAAACTATTCAGATCTTCTATAGCTTTACAAGCTTCGTCGCATTGATTCAAAATGCGTTCACAATATTCAAGGAGTAATCTTCCTGCTTCAGTTAAAAGAGCTTTTCTACCCCCTCTGTCGAAAATTGTGATTTCAAGTTGTTTTTCTAGATTTTGAATTTGTAAACTCACAGCAGGTTGGGTTACATACAAGAGATCCGCAGCTTTTTTAAAACTTCCTTGAGCTGCTATAGCTTTTAGTATTCTTAATTGGTCGAGAGTAAATGGTAATTCGGGCATCTATTATGCCTACAATTACTTATAATTCTAATGGGTAAAGGCATTCTTGTTAAGAACAAAAATTATTTGAATAAATTAAATTTATGGAGACTCATCAAACTTCTCTAGTAATCTTATTTTTGATTTTGATTTTTGCAGTAATTCATAGTGGTGGAGCTGCTTTAAGAATCAAGGCAGAATCTATAATAGGACCAAGATTATGGCGGCTATGTTTTGTTTTTTTAAGTTTGCCATCTGCAATTATCTTGATTAGTTATTTTTTGGCTCATAGATATGACGGAATTAGATTATGGAATTTTCAAGGTAATAATTTCGTTTTTATAATTGTTTGGTTTTTAACTGCAATAAGTTTTTTATTTTTATATCCCGCCACTTATAATTTGCTGGAAATTCCATCAGTTTTAAAACCTAAAGTTCGACTTTACGGAACTGGGATCATGAGAATCACAAGACATCCACAAGCATTTGGTCAAATAATTTGGTGTTTTGCTCATACTTTATGGATTGGTACATCATTCACATTAATAACCTCGATTGGGTTAATTTTGCATCATCTTTTTGCTGTCTGGCATGGGGATAAGAGATTAGCCTATAGATTTGGAGAAGAATTTGACAATTTTAAAAAAAATACTTCCATAATCCCTTTTATGGCAATATTTGAAGGAAGGCAAGAATTAAAAATTAAAGAATTTTTTAGGTTATCTCAACTTGGAATATTGATTGCAATAGGAGTACTTTGGTGGTCTCACCAATATATAAATTTTGCTGTTAAAACATTTAATTCA
>QCLW01000038.1 GCA_003214235.1 Prochlorococcus sp. AG-418-F16 | reverse complement strand
AAGAATCAAACCAGGAGGTGACATCTTCCAAGTAGCTCAAGATGCTGGAGCTGGTGGTTTAGCCTTTATAAGGGTCAAAGGAGATGAGCTTGAGACTATTGGGGCAATTAAAAATAATTTAAGTGAAGAGCATATAGCTGATATTTTAAAAATCACAGACGCAAAAGATGGAGACTTAATCCTCTTAGGAGCTGGAGACAAACAAATTGTCAATCAGTCATTAGATAGGGTAAGACAATATATCGCAAAAGACTTAAATCTCATTGATAAAAGTAAATGGAATTTCTTATGGGTAACTGACTTCCCGATGTTTGAGAGAAATGAAGAGGAAAATAGATATGAAGCTTTACATCATCCTTTTTGTTCTCCAAAAAATATAAAATCTAAAGATTCTGAAAACTTGAACAAAGAACTTGAGAGCTCTACAGCAAATGCTTATGACTTAGTTCTTAATGGATTGGAGTTAGGAGGTGGCTCTTTACGTATTCATGAAGCGAACTTACAAAGAGAGGTTCTGAAAACGGTAGGACTTGCTGATAAAGAGATTGATGAAAAATTTGGATTTTTAATAGAAGCACTAGAAATGGGTGCTCCTCCTCATGGTGGAATAGCGTTTGGATTGGATCGTATTACCATGCTGATCATTGGTGCAGATTCAATCAGAGAAACCATAGCTTTTCCAAAAAATCAACAAGCAAAATGTCTTCTCACAAATGCACCTTCAAATGTCTCTAAATCACAATTAAAAGAATTAGATATTGAAATAACAATTGATGAATAAGAATATATATGGATGTTCTAAAAGTTTTTTGTTTAAATAAAATATAAGGAGGCTGTGCTTAATTAAAAATATTTAATGTCAAAATTTGTATTTGTCACCGGAGGAGTAGTTTCTAGCATTGGTAAAGGAATTGTAGCTGCAAGCTTAGGCAGATTATTAAAGTCTAGAGGATATAGTGTTTCAATATTAAAACTAGATCCATATCTAAATGTTGATCCAGGAACAATGAGCCCTTTCCAACATGGAGAAGTATTTGTAACTGAAGATGGGGCTGAAACCGATCTAGATTTAGGTCACTATGAAAGATTTACTGATACTGCAATGACTAGGTTAAATAGTGTGACTACGGGATCTATCTATCAAGCAGTTATCAATAAAGAAAGAAGAGGTAGTTATAACGGTGGAACTGTGCAAGTAATCCCTCACATAACGGGAGAAATAAGAGAAAGAATTCATAGAGTAGCCGCCAACAGTAATGCAGATATTATTATTACTGAAATTGGTGGAACAGTTGGTGATATTGAATCTCTACCTTTTTTAGAGGCAATAAGAGAATTCAAAAATGATGTCAATAGGAACGATGTTGCATACATACACGTAACATTACTTCCTTACATCAAAACCTCTGGCGAAATAAAAACTAAACCAACACAACATTCAGTGAAAGAATTAAGATCAATTGGAATTCAGCCAGATTTACTTGTATGCCGAAGTGATAAATCTATCAATGAAGCTCTTAAAAAGAAGCTTAGTGGTTTTTGCGGTGTAAGTATCAACTCTGTAATTGAAGCTTTAGACGCAGACAGTATTTATTCTGTACCTCTTTCTTTAAAAAAAGAAGGTTTATGCAAAGAAACCCTGAATTATTTAGACCTTGAAGATAAAAAATGTGATTTAAAAAATTGGGAGCAACTAATACACAACCTAAGAAATCCCGGAACTCCAATCAAAGTTGCTTTAGTAGGCAAATACATTGAACTTGGAGATGCATATTTATCCGTTGTTGAAGCTTTAAGACATGCATGCATTGAACAAAAGGCTTTATTAGATTTACATTGGGTAAGTGCTGAAATGATAGAAAAAAATTCAGCAGTAACTTACTTAAATGAAGTTGATGCAATTGTCGTACCCGGGGGATTTGGCAATAGAGGAGTAAATGGAAAAATTTCGGCTATACAATTCGCAAGAGAAAATAAAATTCCATTTTTAGGTTTGTGCCTTGGTATGCAATGTGCAGTTATAGAATGGGCCAGGAATGTAGCTAATCTTCGAGATGCATCTAGTTCAGAACTAGACCCAAACACTCCGAATCCAGTGATACATTTATTACCAGAGCAGGAAGATGTAGTTGATTTAGGTGGGACAATGAGACTTGGGGTTTATCCATGTAGATTGACAAAAAATACAACTGGCAAAAACTTATATGATGAGGATGTTATTTATGAGAGACATCGACATAGATACGAATTTAATAATTACTATAAACAAAGTTTTTTAGATTCTGGATACAAAATTAGTGGTACTTCACCAGATGGCAGATTAGTTGAGTTAATTGAGTTAGAAAATCATCCATTCTTCTTAGCATGTCAATATCATCCTGAGTTTTTATCACGACCTGGCAAACCTCATCCTTTATTTAAAGGTTTAATAAAAGCCTCTCAAGATAAGTTAACTCAATCAAATTAATATTCTTTATTTTTTTGAATGAAAATGACAAATTTTTTACCCTTAGTCGAACAATTTCATTCATTACAAGGTGAAGGGTATCACGCTGGAAAAAGTGCTTTTTTTGTAAGATTAGCCGGATGTAAAGTTGGATGTTCGTGGTGCGATACCAAGAATTCATGGGACGAGAAAAAACACCCTTCTATATCAATTGAAAAAATAATAAATCGCATAAAAATTGCCAGAGAAAAAGGAGCATCTTTTTGCGTTATTACAGGTGGAGAACCTTTACAACATAACTTGGATAATTTTTGCAGAGCCATAAAAAAAATGACGATGGGAGAAGAACAAAAGCCAATGAAGATTCATATTGAGACAAGTGGAGTTAATTCGATATCAGGAAGCTATGACTGGATTACTTTATCTCCTAAAAGACACTCACCTCCAAAAAATTATTTTTTAAAAAACTGTAATGAAGTCAAAATAATCATAAATGAAATAGAAGATATTGAATTTGCTATTCAAATAAAAAAAGAAACTTTAAAACAATATCAACTCTCTAAAAGAGAAGATGGCTTAAAAAAAGAAGATAAAATTTTTTATTTACAGCCAGCATGGAACAATGCGAATGGTTTTTCTCTTGCTATTGATTTCGTAAAAAATAACCCAGATTGGAAATTGAGCCTTCAAACTCACAAATACTTAAAAATTAACTGAAATCATATGACTCTTAAAAATAAATCGATAGTAGTTTTATTATCTGGAGGTTTAGATTCTTCTACAGTTACTGGTATCGCAAAAAAATCCGAAGCTAAAATTTTTGGCCTTTCATTTGACTACGGTCAACGTCATAAAAAAGAATTAAATTCTGCATCGATAATTGCAAAACACTTTGATATCGAAGAATTTAAAATCATTAAGCTTGACTTATCTTTATGGGGAGGCTCGTCATTAACTGATACTCAAAAAAATATTCCGATAGAAGGAGTACAAAGTAATAAAATTCCTAATACTTATGTTCCTGGGAGAAATACTATATTTATTTCCGTTGCACTAAGTTACGCCGAAGCAATAGATGCTGATTTTATAGGTTTAGGAGTTAATGCACTGGATTATTCTGGTTATCCAGATTGCAGACCTGACTACATTAAAAAATTTCAAGAATTAGCAGATCTAGCCAATAAAAGAGGAAGAGAAAACAACCCAATAAAACTTTGGACACCTCTATTAGATCTTAACAAAGAAGAAATTATTAAATTAGCTTTTGATAATCATGTCCCTTTAGATAAAACATGGAGTTGTTATTCAGGGAATTCAAAACCATGCGGAAAGTGTGATAGCTGCAGAATTAGAAATGCCGCTTATGAAAAATGGCTCAATAAAAAAATTAAAAAATGAAAATAAAAAAAATAATTCTAGAAAAATGGATAGATCCAGCAAGGATTACTTGTCATCTAACAAAACAATTCGGAGATAAAGGATTATCTTGGCTAGACAGTGATGGCAAAGAAAATGGGGAATGGTCAATAATAGGAATTAAACCTAAAAAAATAATCCAATCAAGAGATATCAATAACTTAGACAAAAATAATAATCCATTTAACAATTTAAAAGATATTGAAAAAGGATTTTGGATCGGATGGTTAAGTTATGAAGCTGGAGTATACATTGAACCAAAAAACCCATGGCGAAAATCTGATATGGCGACTTTATGGATTGCATCATATGATCCAATAATTAAATGTAATCTAATAAAAAAAGAAATAATTATCGAAGGCACAAACTCATATGAACTGATGAACTATAAAAATATAATCAACAATATAAATACAATTGAAGAAGAAAATATTATTCAAACAAATTTGGATTTTGATTTTTCAAAAATAAATTTGGACGAAATGGCTGAAAAATTTCAGAAAAATATTTTAAAATTGAAAAAATTAATTGCTTTAGGAGATTTATTTCAAGCAAACCTAACAACAAAATGCGAAATTGAATCTTCCAAAAACTATAGTCCTCTAGATATATATTTAAAAATCAGAAGCAAATTAAGAGCTCCCTTTGGAGGAATAATAATAAATAAAAATGATAATTATAAAGAGGCGGTATTATCTACCTCACCAGAGAGATTTATAAAAATAGATAATAAAAATTTTGTAGAATCAAGACCCATCAAAGGCACGAGATCCAGAGATAATGATTTAAATCAAGACGCACTGAATGCTATCGATTTAATAACAAACGAAAAAGATAGAGCTGAAAATATTATGATTGTTGATCTTATAAGGAATGACTTAAGTAAAGTTTGTGAAACAGGAAGTATTATGGTGCCTGAAATATTAAAACTTGAAAGTTTCTTAAAAGTTCATCATCTAACTTCAGTAATCAGAGGCAAATTAAAAAAAGGCAAAAACTGGATTGATTTACTAAAAGCTTGTTGGCCTGGGGGTTCTATAACTGGAGCACCTAAATTAAGATCATGTCAAAGACTTTTTGAATTAGAAGAATGTGAACGCGGACCATACTGTGGCTCATTTATAAAGCTTGATTGGAATGGAGAATTCGACAGTAATATACTAATCAGATCATTTTTAATTAAAGACAAAAAAATCAACATATATGCTGGTTGCGGAATAGTGATTGACTCTAATCCTGAAGAGGAAACTAATGAACTAAAGTGGAAACTTTTACCATTAATTGATTCATTAAAATGAGAGCAACATTAGGATGGTATAAAGATCAATGGTTAGATATTGATAGAATATTAATTGCTGCTAATAATAGAGGATTAAAATTTGCTGATGGTATATTTGAAACCATTTTAATAAAGGAAAACAAACCTGTTCTATTTGATGAACATCTGAACAGGTTAGAAAAAAGTAGCAAAATTTTGAATATTAATCTCAAAATAAATAAAGTAACTTTGAGAAAACTTATTAATGATGGAATTAGAAAGTTATCTCTTAAGAATGATCAATTTGCTTCAGTCAGGATAAACTGTAGTCGAGGAACTAATGAAGGTAGATCGCTAACAATTAATAGCACTTTAGATACAAAAGATGTAGATAATTTATGGCTTGAATTTTACAGAATAAAACCAAAGTTTAATCCCATAAGTGTTTTTATTAGTCAAACTGAAAAAATAAATGAATTCAGTCTTATAAGTAAATGCAAAACATTTTCATATAATCAAGCAATACAAGTTTTGACAGAGGCTAATGAAAAATCATTTGATGATTCTATTCTGTTGAATACTTCAGGTGAGCTTTGTTGTGGAAGCACATTCAATCTACTAATTAAAAGAAATAAGCAATGGATAACACCTAGAAAAGAGAGCGGTTGTTTAGAGGGGATTATGGTTGCTAAGGCTTTAAAATTGAAAATTGTAAAAGAAGAGCTAATTGCCCCAGAATTTCAAAATGATGACATAATATTTGCAATTAACAGCTTATCTTGCAGACAAATTAATCAAGTTAATGATTTAAAGCTTAGAACTAAATTCGATCCAATTTACTTTTGGGATTTATTATATAGTTGAACGTTATTAATATCCGATAAATAGACTTCAGATACTTTAGTTATATTATTTTTAACCTTAAATTCAACGATTTTTCCAATAATAATAATTGATGGAGATAAAAATCCTTTATCTTTTATTGCATAAGCAAGATGCTCTAATGTCTCTATAAAACATTTTTGATTTTTCAAAGTAGCTTCTTGTATTACGGCGCATTTAGTATTCTTACTTAAACCACCTAAAATTAATTCTTCAACAATAAATTCAATATTTTTTATACCCATAAAAATTACTAAGCTATCTGAAGATTTAGCTAAATCTCTCCAATTAACGCTCTTTTGTTCTTTAGCTACATTTTCATGCCCAGTC
>QCLW01000037.1 GCA_003214235.1 Prochlorococcus sp. AG-418-F16 | reverse complement strand
TTTGATGCTAATGGACTACAGGATGTAGCTAAAATTGAGAAAGAATCTGTAGTAGAAAAACTTCAAAATAACTAAAGTTTCTATTTCATCAATTAACTTTTAAAAGTATTTAAATCTAGTCGCTTAGTGGTTAACTTTTGATTAATTAAAAAATTTTTATGCGTTTCATAGTAAGTCTCAAAAAAAATGGAAAGGAATTTGATGAAGTTGTAATAGCTAATAATAAGAAAGAGGCTATGGAAGTAGCTTTAAAAAACAATCCAGAAGCTCAAGCATTAAACTCTGATTGGACATTTAAGATTTAATTATTTGCGAAGTTTAGGAATCAAAAGAGATGCGACACAAATAACACTAATTGCAGGTCCAGGCGACAAATTGAAGACTATAGAGAGAATAAAGCCCAGAAGTGAGATGCATAATCCATAAAATGAAGACCTCATCATTGCAATTCTTAAACTATGAGCCTTATTTAGCCCTAACAGAGTTGGGGTAGAAAGAAGAGCAATAACAAGAATGACTCCCACTGCTGACATTGAACTAACAATTACTAATGCCGTTGTAAAACTCAAAGCAAGATTTAATAAAGAAACGTTTATACCACTCGCAGATGCACCTTCTGGATCCAATCCCACATAAACAACCTTTTCATATCCAAAAGTCATTAAAAGTATAAATACTAAAAAAGCAATTATTGTTCTAAGTAAATCTTCAAAATTTGCTGTCAATAAATCGCCAAATAATACTGCCTCCAAATCAATCCTTATTCCAAGTAAAGGGATAATAAGGACTCCAAACCCAAGCATTCCAGCAAGAATAGTATTCATAACTGCTTCATAATTTTCACTTTTTTTATTAGTTAAACTTTCCGCAATTACAGAACCTAAAAGACCACTGATAACCCCACCAATTGAAGGATGAATTCCAAGCGCTAAGGCTAAAGCAAGTCCTGGTAAAACGCAGTGAGAAATTAAATTTACTTGAAGTAATCTCCTATGTGTTACTAATACAGTTCCCATCGCTGGACATAGAATTCCTGAAAAAATAGTTATTATTAAAGGAAAAAGCCACCAACTACTATTAATAAAAGACATTAATCTAAAGATTCGGTATGATCAAAAATACGGGACAAAAAAAGATTTCGGAAACAATGGTAACTAAGCCTGACATTACCAAAAGACAAGAGCAACTTCTTGAAGAACTTAATAAATGTGATGATGAACTGAGCGGTCAAGAGTTGCATAGACAATTGATTGAAAGCGGAAAAGCTATGGGACTGACAACTGTTTACAGGAATCTTCAAGTTCTTATAAAGCATGGTTTAATACGTTCTAGACATCTCCCAACAGGAGAGGTTCTTTACACTCCCGTAGATAGAGACATTCATCATTTGACTTGTGTTCAATGTGGTGAGACATCAAAAATGAAAGGGTGCCCTGTAAAAGATATTCATACACCCAAAACAAATCCAAAGAAATTCCAATTGTTGTTTCATACCCTGGAGTATTTCGGACTTTGCCAGAACTGCTATCAAGCACAAAGTTAAAACTAAATATTTTTTTAATCACAACAATTATTATCCTCAATTGAGCTGATATTTATATCATCTAATTTATCTTTTATAGAATCAGGGCTTCCAGAGGCCAATACAGCTTTATCCAAAACAATAACTTGATCATAACTATTTAACGAGGAACCCCAATCATGACTGCTTACCATTAAAGAAAGACCCGCATCTGCAAGTTGACGAACAATTTTTAGAAAATCCTCCTTTGCAGGTGGATCTAAAGCTGCACAAGGTTCATCAAGAAGGTAAATTTTTGCTGGAGACATTAATGTTTTGGCTAATAAAGCTCTTTGTTGTTGTCCACCAGATAAAGAATCAAGCCTTCTGTTAGCAATATTTGCAATGCCGACTCTTTGCATTGTGGCCTCCAATTCACAACATTTATTAATCCATGCATTAGGGTTGGCAAGAAGAGCTTTTATTTGAAAAGGACTACTACTTTTTGATTTTGAGTATTTTATTTGTCCTAATGAAACTAGTTTTTCTACAGTTATTGGAAATTTCCAATTCATAGAGCTTCTTTGTGGCATAAGTGAGACTTGAGATCTTTGTCTAATTAACTTCTCCCCGTCAATTGTTATCTGGCCATTATCCGGAATACATTGTCCCTGCAATATTCTTAAAAGAGTAGATTTGCCAGCTCCATTTGGACCAACTAGCGCTGTTAGAGTTCCAGGTTTAATCTCAACCGATACCTTCCTTAAAACTGGCTTATTTTTTTTTGTGTATGAATAGGTTAAATTTTCAGCGACTAAAGTAGCCATTAATTAATCTTTAAAAAAGTCACTTTTTAAGCTTACCAATAATACAAGTTTCATATTATTTTCATAACATTTGATGACTTAACTTGCTTTGAATAATGAAAATGATTATCATTTCAAAGTATTTGATAATTTTTTATGTCAATTTTGAAAAGACTTTTAACAAATAAAACAAGTTCAAGTAATTCAATTATCAAAAATTCCGTGATAGCAGGAACAATAATATTTTCTGGTTTTGGGCAGGATGTTTTGGCTAAGGGAAAGTCATACGTAGCAGTAGAACCACTAGTTTGTGATTTAGTCAAATCAATTGCATTACCTTCTGAAGAAGTTACATGCTTAGTAGAAAGAAAGCAGGATGTTCATGACTTTAAGATCAATCCAAAACAAGCTCAATTACTTAATAACGCCGATAAAGTATTCACTCTTGGTAAAGAAATGACTCCAAGTATGAGAAATTGGGAAAGAAAAAAGCAAACAGTTGTTATAGGTGTTAGCGCAATAGATGTAGATGACCACTCTGATCATGCGGGACATGATGATCACGCTGAACATTCAGCTAAGGTAGATGACCACTCTGATCATGGAGGTCACGACGATCACTCTGATCATGTAGGTCACGATGATCACTCAGATCATGGTGGACATGATGATCACGCTGAAGGAGCTTTCGAATGGGCAGGTAAATTCCAGTTATCTAAAGGATCCTACAAATGGTCATTCGCAAAAGTTGATGGCGAATATGCAGATCCTGCAATGAAAATGGTAATTCTAAAATCTAATGACATAGAGGGATCCGAAGATTTAGCCAAAGAACTATTAGGATCTAAATTCTCAACAAGAAGAAAAAATAATGGGACTCTGACTGCAAGTAATAAAGCTTTTGTTCTTAACTTTGATCAACGAAAAGAAAGCACAATTTTTAACGTGGAAATTAAAGAAGATGGTCAATACACATTTTTTACTGAACACATGCCTTTTGAGTTTGAGGCAAATGAACACTTTTTTAAAGACGCATTGAATAGTGATGTAGAACCGATAGCACAAGTACCAGATGAAGGAGAGGGGCATCATCATCATCATGACCATGGAGGACTAGATCCTCATGTTTGGCATGATCCACATAACATTATAAAAATGGGAAATCTTATCAACGAAAGTTTAAAGAAAGATGCTTCTAAGAGAAGCATCAGAAAGCAAATTAATGAAAGATTTGAAAAGGCTGATTCTATTTTGGAAGACTTGGATAGTTGGATCGTCGAACAAGTAGGCTCTATTCCTGAGGAGAACAGAGTAATTGTGTCTAAACACAAGGCGATGGAATACTACGGTGATGCTTTTGGTTTTGAAACCATTAGTTTACTTGACTTTCTTGGAGACTCCTCAAGCTTAAGACCGGAAAATATAAAGTCTGTAATTAAAGAACTTAAAGAAGATAATGTTTTGGCTCTTTTCCCAGAGCAAAAACCTGCTTCCAAACTGTTAAGAAATCTAAGCAGACAAAGTTCTATTCCTATTTCTTCTGATCAAATATTTGTTGATGGATTGATGATGGATGGGAATACTGTTTCAGTAGCTGTACACAACACTTGTACAATTGTTGATTCATTAGGTGGAAGCTGTGATAAAGAATCTGGCTCCAATCTTGAGTCTGAATGGTATAAGCTTTCAGATTAAATTTTTCTAATAAAAACGGTTTTCATTTCTTATTATTACTATTATTAAAATATTGTTTATTTAGTAAAAATCAGTAAATGAGTATCAATGATAAAGTTCCCGTTACTATTCTCACTGGATTTTTAGGTTCAGGGAAGACTACTTTGCTTAATAGAATATTGAGTGAAGAGCACGGGAAAAGAATAGCCGTAATTGAGAATGAATACGGTGAAGTAGGTATAGATCAAGGGCTCGTAATTAATGCCGATGAAGAAGTGTTTGAGATGTCAAACGGATGCATTTGTTGTACTGTTCGCGGCGATTTAATAAGAGTCCTTGGCAACCTTATGAAAAGAAGAGATAAGTTTGACTATGTTTTAGTAGAAACGACAGGATTAGCAGATCCTGGACCAGTTGCTCAGACATTTTTCATGGATGAAGAAATTAGTTCTGAATTTACTCTTGATGGAATTGTAACTTTAGTTGATGCTGCTCATATTGATCAGCAGCTAGGAAGGAGTGATGAAAGTTCAGAACAAGTCGCATTTGCAGATGTTCTGGTCCTTAATAAAACTGATTTAGTCTCTGATGATGCACTAGATACTCTTGAATCGAGATTGAGAGATATGAACCGAATGACTCGAATTATTCGAGCCGAGAATGCCAAAGTGCCAATTGAAACAGTCTTAAATCTAAGTGCATTTGATCTCGATCAGATCCTTAAACGCAGACCAACATTTCTTGAACCAGAATATCCTTTTGAATGGACAGGTGTTTACGATCTTGATGCGGGTAAATATGAATTAATGCTAGAAGATGGACCAGATCCAGAAATGTCCCTAGTAGCTCTCGCTAACCAAGGCGAGAGTGAGGAGGAACTTAAAGATGGTGCTGAATCCACCGTAAGACTTTATGCAGAAAAAGCTAATACTCTAGAACCTGGAAATACTATCCCATATGGAGAACATATAAATCTCAAATTGGAGGATAAAGGAAATAAATCCTTCATCCTGAACATAGAAAAGCCAATAAAAATAGGTTTGTTTACACAGCACACTGCTGAAGAATTCAATATGAAAGTCATTAAAAGTGACGAAAATAAAGAGATTCCATTTAATACTGAAAGGTTCTGGCAAGCAGAGCATGAACATGATGATGAAGTAGGGTCAATTGCTATAGAGCGTTTTGGAGATGTTGACCCAGAAAAACTAAATACTTGGATGGGAAGGCTTCTCTCAGAAAAAGGAGTTGATATATTCAGAACTAAAGGTTTCATAAGTTACTCAGGTAACCCAAGGCGAATAGTTTTCCAGGGAGTACACATGTTATTTACTGCACAACCTGATAGAGAATGGGGTAACGAAACTCGTAGAAATCAACTTGTTTTTATCGGTAGAAATCTAAATGAGAAAGAGATGCAAGAAGGCTTTGATAAATGCCTGATATAGAACCATTTAGCCCAAGAGGCATGTTCCACGAGGGATGGACAGCTGAAGTTAGCGATTATGCCATAGCATGTGGCTGGTCTCTTAAAGGAAAACAATTTATTGTTGGCGACGTTGCAGGTGGTATTTTTGCATTCGAAGGAGATACTGGAAAAATTATTTGGGAAAAAGAAAATACTCACTCTGGTGGTCTACTAGCAATGGCAATTCATCCAGAGGGTGAAATTTTTGCAACATCAGGTCAGGATGGAAATGTTCAAATTTGCAATTGCCATGAAGGCAAAGTTATTAAAACACTTGATCTTGGCAAAGGTTGGGTAGAACACCTCAAGTGGTCTAATGACGGTTTATTTCTAGCGATAGCTTCCTCAAAAAAAGTATATGTTTTTAATGAAATTGGTGAAGAGAAATGGATCTCAGAAGACCATCCAAGCACAGTAAGTGCAATAACATGGTCAAATAAAAATGAGCTAGCAACTGCTTGCTATGGAAGAGTGACATTCTTTGACATAGTTAATAATAAAACTAATCAAAAACTCGAATGGCAAGGATCATTGGTATCTATGGAATTAAGTCCTGATGGAGATATAGTTGCCTGCGGTAGTCAAGACAATTCAGTTCATTTTTGGAGAAGATCAACAGGAATGGATGCTGAAATGACGGGGTATCCTGGGAAACCAAGTCACCTTTCTTTTGATGACAGTGGGAAATTACTAGCAACTAGTGGAAGTGAAAGAATTACAGTATGGAGCTTTATAGGAAATGGTCCAGAGGGGACTATGCCAGGAGAGCTATGTCACCATACAGAACCCATTTCGAGCCTAGCCTTTTCAAATAAAGGTATGCTTGTAGCCTCAGGATCTAGAGATGGTTCTGTTGTCGCAAGTTTTCTAAAAAAAGACGGTAATGGAGACCCTGTTGGGGCTGCATTCGCGGGAGATTTAGTAGGGGCAATATCCTGGAGACCTGATGATTGTGCACTTGCAGCAGTTAATGCAAAAGGTGTTGTAAATGTATGGAAATTTAAAATTCGTACAAACCTTTTTTCTAAGGGATTTAAATAAAAGGAGAAATTTATAAAATTACCAATAGTTAGATTTTAAATGTCTTTCCATACAAATGACC
>QCLW01000036.1 GCA_003214235.1 Prochlorococcus sp. AG-418-F16 | reverse complement strand
CAACAAATCAAACAAATAACAGCTGATATTAATTGCCAAGAATTTATAATTGAACAAAATAAAATTTATTGTTGGGATGGTAAGAAATTTAATCTTTATAAAAAATAGAAATTATTTATGAAAAGATTTGATCAAATATCAGAAGAACTCAAAGAATTATTTCATCAAAAAGCTGAAAAAATTGAATTTAAAATAGGTCAAGTTTTTTCCGATTTTGCTTCAACTCCAGAGGGACTTCTGCATATTAAGCAAGGAGAGTTGAGATTAATTTATAAAGATAAAAATGAAGAAATTTCAACTATCAAAATATATAAAACTGGTGATATTGTTGGCTTAGAACAGATACTATGCGGCATAAAAGGAACTTCTTTAAGAGCCTCAAGCAAACTTGAAGCAAATTATCTTTTAAAAGATTTTTTCCTAAATTTCTTAAAAAATAATGAGTCTAGTTTTAATTTGTTTGATGACTTTAGTAAATATGAGTTTTTAAATGTTTTGATTGAATTAGAAAATAAATTAAAAATCAAACATATTGATTTAGTTGAAAACCTTAAAAACTTTAATGAAAATCAAGGAATTAAAATTAAATTATTTAAACCTGGTAAACATGTTCTAAAAAGCAATTTAACGGAATTTGTTATTACATCAAATAACGTCATAAATTATGACGTAGGGGATATTTTGAATAATGGAGATAAGTTTGAAGTAATTGGAGATTTGCCGGCGAGAATGATAGCTTCTTCACAACTATCTATATTTTCAAATAAGAAACAAATATCATTTGGAAGTGGTATTAATGATACTGCTAGCAACAAAAATCAGAAAAATTTAAATGTAAAAAAAGAAGCTCTTGCTGATATGTTTGGTGTTATCAATAATCAAGATGGCTTTCCTCATTTCAATGGATTAGGAGTTAGTGGCAGTACTATTGCTTGTTTGAGGATGTTAGCAAGATTTTTTGATTTGCCTTTTAGAAGAGATATTTTAAAAAGAATAATTGATGATCAAAATAATTTTTCTGATAAGGAACAAATATCTATTTCAAAATTAGCAGCTTTAATAAATTTTCTTGGTTTAAGAACAACCCCCTTGAGTCCACATTCCAAAAGTTTAATACAAAGAATCCCACTACCTTCTATTTTTATTTTAAAAAATAGACCTTTAATTCTTTGGGAATATAAAAATAATCAATTTTATATTGGAGACCCATCCTCAAAACCATATTGGATGGAGGTTAATCAGTTAGAAAATATTATTAATAAAAATGACTTGAAGTTTCTTTATTTAGAAAAGACACCAAGTTCTCCTAAAAATAGATTTGGATTCTCTTGGTTTTTACCCGCAATAAAGAAACATAAAGTTACTTTATTTCAAGTAGTTATAGCGAGTTTTTTTGTTCAACTATTAGCACTTTTTAATCCTCTACTAATACAGCAAATAATTGACGCAGTAATAAATCAAGGTAATATTTCAAGCCTCAATGTTTTAGGTACTCTACTAATTGTGATGGCTTTAGCTCAGGCTTTATTGTCTTCTTTGAGAACGTATTTATTTTCTGATACTTCAAACAGGATAGATCTATCTCTCGGTGGGAAAATTATTAATCATTTACTTAGATTGCCCTCGGCTTATTTTTCAAAAAGAACAGTAGGAGAAACTAGTAGCAGAATAAGTGAGCTTGAAAAAATACGGGAATTTCTTACAGGAACAGCGCTAACTCTTGTCTTAGATGTTGTTTTTTCAATAATTTATATTGCTGTAATGATGATTTATTCAATACAACTAACTTTTATAGCACTAGCGGTTATTCCATTTTTTGTATTATTAACTTTATCCATTTCACCAATTATAAGGCGTCAAATTAGAGAAAAAAATATAGCTAATGCCAACTTGCAAAGTCATATGGTTGAGACGATTTCAAGCGTTGATACAATCAAAGGTCAGGGCATTGAGATTCCTAGTGAATGGAAATGGGGGCAACTATATGGGAAACAGATGAAAGCAGGATTCAGAAATACTTTAACTAAATCTATTTCTGGATCAGCAAGCAATTTTCTTTCACAGCTTTCGGGACTTTTAGTTATTTGGGCGGGCGCAGTTCTTGTTTTACAAGGAAAATTAACAATAGGTCAATTAATTGCATTTAGAATTTTGTCTGGATATGTGACTGGACCAATCTTGAGGTTAACCACGATGTCTCAAAACTTTCAAGAAACAGCGTTATCTCTTGAGAGGATTTCGGATATTATTGATAATCCTCAAGAAATAGAAATAATTGGTAAAGATCTTCCTCCAATGCCACCAATAGATGGAAAGGTTGCTTTCGAAAATGTAAATTTTCAATTTTCTGATAAAAGTAAATTGATTTTAAAAAATATAAATTTCCAGATTCAATCTGGAAGTTTTATTGGTGTTGTTGGTGAAAGCGGTTCAGGAAAGAGTACTTTACTAAAGCTCATAAATCAGATTTTAATTCCAACAAATGGGATCATTAGAATTGATGATTATGATATCTCAAAAGTAAACTTATATTCATATAGATCGCAGATTGGAGTCGTTCCTCAAGATAGTATTTTGTTTAAAGGAACTGTTCAACAAAATATTGCTTTGGCGAAGCCAGAAGCTAATTTCGATGAAATATCTAAAGCTGCAAAATTAGCAGATGCTCATAACTTTATCCAGAAATTAACATCTGGATACAGTACAGAAGTTGGAGAACGAGGTGCAAATTTATCTGGTGGACAACGTCAGAGAATTGCAATGGCAAGAATGTTTTTACAAAGCCCAAAACTATTATTATTAGATGAAGCTACTAGTTCTCTTGATATGAAATCAGAGAAGAAAATACTAAAAAATTTATTAAACATATCAGATAAAAAAACAGTAATTTTTATTAGTCATAGACTAAATAATTTTATAGATGCTGATCAAATCTTTTATTTGTATAATGGAACCATTGTTGAAAATGGCTCGCATAATGAACTTTTGTCTTTAGCTGGTCGTTATAAGGCCCTTTTTGATGAAAGAGAAAATTAGATAATATGAAAAAAGATTTGAAAGTTAATTCTGATGATTATTTTTTAAATCCAACTGGACAAGATTTGGTTTATAAACAACCTCCGAAGTGGACAAAAGCTCTAGTTTGGTCGATAGCAAGTAGTTTTGGATTTGGGTTGATTTTCTCATGTATTTCAAGAATAGATGAGGTTGTCATTGCAAGAGGAGAACTTCAAGCGATTGGTGCAGAGAGACCAATTAAATCTCCAATTTCAGGTATTATTAGCAAAATTTATGTAAGCGAAGGGAAAAGGGTTAATACTGGAGATAAGCTCGTTGAATTTGATTCAAACGTTTTGTTTGCCAGAGAGGAAAGCTTGAAAGCAAAACTTGATGAATTAATTCTTTCTAAGAAGTTAGAAGAAGATATCCTCAAAGAGGTTGCAACTCTAGCTGAAATAGGTGGAATTCAGATGATTCAATATTTACAGCAGGAAAAAAAAGTTAATGAAGTAAAATTTGAAGTTAAACAAATCCAGGCAAAAATAAAAGAGTTAAATTTTGATAAAAGAAAGACTATTATCTTATCACCAGTAAAAGGTAAAGTTTTTAATCTTATTCCTCAAAGTATTGGATATACCTCCACTTTAGGAGAGAATTTGATGAATATAGTTCCTGATGGTGATGTTGAGGCAAAAGTTTTCTTATCAAATAATGATGTTGGTTTCGTAAAGAATCAAATGGAAGCAGATATTAGAATTGACGCTTATCCCTTTACTCAATTTGGATCTATAAAAGGTAACTTGAAATTTGTTGGAGATGAAGTTCTTCCCTCTGATTACCAGAATCCAGAGCCTAGATTTCCTGCTTATATAAGTCTTTCTGAGCAATATTTGATTAAGAATGGAAATACTTACAAAGTAAGATCTGGCCAAAGCGTGTCTGTTAATCTTAAAGTCAGAGATAAGCCTGTTATTAGTCTTCTTACTGATTCTATTGATAGGGCATTAGATTCTCTCAAAGGTATTAAAAATTAAAAGAATAAAAATAAATTTTTATATTATTATTTAAGTAATTTTTATATAATTTTAATAAAATCGAATAAAATATTATTAAAGCTTAAGTCCTAAAATTAGGAGCTTATCTATTACTGATTCAGCAGGTAAATCATCAAATTCTAATCCTGGATTTCTAGAGAGAATTCAGAATATTTTGCCATGGAATAATAATGAAAAAAATAAAAAGAATATAGAACAAGAAAATATATTTGATAGTGATGGAACTGTTTTCGTAGAGTCAAATTTTGATTTTAAATACTCATCTAATTTAGACTTCGATTTAGGTTTAATAGATTTTAATCAATCTTACTATTCTCCACTTACTGGTTCATTTTCTGAGACTAACTTTTCAAGTTTAGATATCAATCTAGATTATTCAGAATCTCTTGATATTGATACTGATACAACAATATTTATTTCTCAACCGACTGTAGATCCTCTAACAAAAGATCAAAGCTTAACTAATATTTTATTTAATTCTCAATCTTCAATGTCTTTTGCAAGAGATATTGATTTATCTTATGAAGAATCCTTATTTGAAAATTTCTCATATAACGCGATTACGGGTTTTTATACACAAACAATTATTTCTGATATTGATCTTGATCTCTCCATTTCAGAAACATTAAATTTATCTAATCAGGAAAATTTATTTATAAGCAGTGATGAAGCTGATTTATTTTATTCAAAGGATGAAAATCTTTTATTTGATAGAGATATAGATTTTTCATACTCAGAACGATCATATTATAACTTAGTTTTTAATCCCAATACTGGATTCTTTTCTGAAACCTCTTTCTCCCAAAGTTCGATAGAAATATCATTTGAAGAATCATTAGAGTTCTCAAGTGAAGAAAAACTAATAATCATTGATAAAGAACCTTTAAAACCAATAGTCCCAACGATATCAATAGTTGATGTAATTACGAATGAAATAAGTGGTGATGTAATTTTTACAATTAGTCTTTCAGAAGCTACAACGGTTGATGTCTTGTTTGATTATTCAACCTCTGATGGAACTGCAATAGCTGGATCAGATTATACGGCAAGTTCAGGAACTTTAACTATTGCAGCAGGAGAAACATCAGGAGAAATAAAAGTTGCGGTTTTAGATGACTCATTAGATGAAAATAATGAGACTTTCAATTTAAATCTATCTAATGCAAAGAATGGAACTTTTGAAGATGCAACTGGAGTCTTAACGATAAATGATAATGATGATGCACCATCAATTTCTATTAATGACGTAACTACAAATGTTGAGGGTGGCAATGGAACATTAACAGCAACTTTATCTTCTGCATCAGGTAAAACCGTAACAGTTAATTATGCTACTTCCAATGAAACTTTATCGTTCAGTACATCTCAAATTTTTACTCAATATGCAGATGGAATTGAGGATATAGAGATAGTTGATCTAGATGGTAATGGCACTCTAGATTTTGTTTATGCCTCAAGTATTAATGACACTATTGGATGGGTTTCAAATGCTAACACAGATCTGCCCGGAAATGCTTATACGCAAGGTAGCAGAATATCCACCACTGCTGATGGAGTAGAAGATATATTTATTGTTGACCTTGATAAGGATGGAGATTTAGATATAGTTTCTGCATCTAGAAATGATGACACAATTGCTTGGTATGAATCTGATGGTTCAGCTAATGGATTTACAAAAAATGTTATAGCAACAAGTGCTGATGGTGCTTATGACGTACATGTAGCAGATATGGATGGTGATGGTGATTTAGATATAGTTTCTGCCTCTTATCTCGATGACACAATTGCCTGGTACGAAAATAATGGAGCGGCAGATCCTTCTTTTACAGCAGCAGATATCGCAACCACTGCAGATAATGCACATGATGTTCATGTCGCAGATATGGATGGAGACGGTGATCTAGATATAGTTTCTGGTTCTTCCAGTGATGACACTATCGCCTGGTATGAAAACAATGGAGCAGTAGATCCTACTTGGACTGCAGCAGATATCGCAACATCAGCTGATGGAGTACATTCAATATTTTTATCTGATGTTGATTTGGATGGTGATATTGATATCCTCTCTGCATCTGACAATGACGATACAATTGCCTGGTATGAAAATAATGGTGCCGTTAACCCTAGCTGGACAGCGGCAGATATTGATACTGGTGCAGATAGTGCAAGAGATGTTTTAGCTACTGATATAGATGGTGATGGAGATATAGATCTCGTTTCTGCCTCATACAATGATGACACAATTGCTTGGTATGAATCTGATGGTGCTGCAAATCCAAGTTGGACAAAAAAGGTTATTACTACCAGTATTGATGGTGCAATGGAAGTTAAGGTGGGGGATTTTGATGAAGATGGTGATATAGATATTTTCTCAGGATCTTACGAAGATGACGGCTTTTATTTTCATGCCAATAATGGAAGACATACTAATAAAGAAGGCCATGGAGGGACTGGATATGCTTCTTTCAATAACGTAGCCATTGAAGGACAAGACTATACTTCTTCAAGTGGAACTATTACTTTTAATCCTGGAGAGACATCTGCATCAATAAATATTTCCATTACGGAAGATCCATATCCTGAAAACAAGGAAGATTTAACCGTCACTCTTTCAAGCGCGGAAAATGCAACAATAAGTGATTCCTCAGGAGTTCTATCCATAGCGGCTAACGATACTATTGGATTCCTTCATGCGGATATTGTCACTAATGCTAATGGAGCAGAGAATGTCTTCATAGCAGATCTTGATGGCGATGGCGATTTAGATATTGTTTCTGCATCAATAGAAGATGACACCATTGCCTGGTATGAAAATAACGGTTCTGCAAATCCAACATGGGCTAAAACGGTAATAGCGACTAGTGCAAATGGCGCAGAAGATGTACATATTGC
>QCLW01000035.1 GCA_003214235.1 Prochlorococcus sp. AG-418-F16 | reverse complement strand
CATTGAAAGAGAAAGAGTATATGAAAAACTTTCAAAAATTGAAAACCTTAAAGTTCATAAATCTTCAACCAACTTTTTTTTAATAGAAAGTAAAACATCCTTGTCGCCGAATATAAAATACTTAGAACATAAGGGTATATTGCTTAGAGAATGCACTTCATTTAGATTTCTTGACGAAAAGTGGGCAAGAATAAGTTTGCAGAGTAAGAAAAATAACACTCTTTTATGTAAAGAAATTCAAAACTCCTTCAAAAAATAATTAATAAATTTTTTAATCTCAATTTTAGATTTGATTTTATTATTATTTTCCATGTTCTTCCTCATAAGATCTAATATTTTATATTGATTTACTCCGTTGTTTGATTTTATTTTAAAAATTCTTTCTAGAGTTTCTTCAAAACCTTCTTTAGAAATTTTATTTTGATTCATTAAAACTGAGCCTCCAATTTCAGCAAGAATCATTGCATTTTTCTCCTGGTGATTATTTTTAGAATAAGGAAAAGGAATTAAAATTGAGGGTTTTTGAGTCTCTATTAGTTCATTTATTGTTCCTGCACCAGATCTAGATATTACAAGATCACAGTTCTGAATTAAAGCTGCGATTTCATTAGTAAATTTCTTTTGAACATAATTTTTGAAATTTTTTACGTGAAAGAATTCTTGATTACACTCGCCAATAATATGAACTATTCGAAACTGTTTTTTCATTAAAAATTCTAGAGATTCGAAAAGAATTTGATTTATAGCTTTTGCTCCTTGACTACCTCCCATAACAATCAAAAGAGGTCCTTTTCCTTTTGGAACCCATTCTGGCAAAAGATTAGATTTATAGAATTGCTCTCTTAAAGGGGTACCAGTGAAAATAGTTTTACAATTTTTTAAATAAGAATTTGTTTTCTTAAATCCTAAAAAAACATAGTTACATAAAAAACCAAAATATTTCGTGACCATTCCTGGAATTAAATTTGATTCATGAATAATTACAGGTATCCGAAGAAGTTTTGAAGCAACAATAGTAGGTGCTGAAATATAACCTCCAGTCGTAAAAACTAAGTTAATTTTTTTTTCTTTTAAAATCCTAATTATTTGGAAAGTTGACAGTAAAATTTTTATATATTGACAAAATAAAAAAATATTTTTTCTTGGTGTCTTTATATTCAAAGTTCTCAAATTATATTTTTTAGGAATAAAATTCACATCAAGTCTTTGATGAACCCCCAACCAATGAATATTCCATTCATCTTCTACCTCTTTAGACACTGCTAAAGCTGGAAAAATATGACCTCCTGTTCCACTAGCTGCAATTAATAAATTATTTTTTTTAGACATAAAAACTTTAATTAGTAGAATGAAAATAACAAATGATAAATATGTTTAATTTAAACTTATTCAAAAATATAGGAGTTCCTCTCTACTTACTTATTTATCTCATTATTCCCTATTCAGCAATAACGCAAACTTTAAAAGTTGATTTTATAAGAAATCTAGAAAAATCTTTAAATGCGCGAGATTTAGAATTTATTAGAAATAATTTTAGAAATGATGAGAACCAAAAGATAGCAAAACAATTTTCAAAGATTATTAATGATTTCCCTGAAAGCAAATGGAAGATCAAAAGATTAAAATCTAATATTCCAAATAAAGATATTTTGCAAATAAAAGTTTCTGGGGAAAAATTAGTTAATGGAGAAATACATATACTCGAATCCAATTTTGATTATTTATTTTCAATAGTAAATGGAAAAATAGATGAAGGGATTATCAAAAATTTATTCACAACAATAAGAAATGATGATAATAAAATAGATATTAGTTTTAAAATTCCTGATAGAGTTCTTACTGGTTCAAAATATGATATCGATATTATTCTAAATAAGCCTCTTGAAGAAGTGATTATTGCTGGAGCTATAAAACCTCATCAAGTAAATTCATTTTTTGAACAAGAAATATTATTGGAGCCATTAGCCTCAGGAGGAATTTTTAAAATAACACGAGCTCCTTCAAAACCAGGAATAGAAATATGGTCAGGTATTATAGCTCACCCAAAAGGAATGATAACTTTCACTAAGAGTATTGATATTGTTGATGAAATATAGCCTAAGCGTCGTTTAAAGCAGCTACACCAGGTAAAGTTTTACCTTCTAAAAGTTCCAGACTAGCACCACCTCCAGTAGATATATGAGACATTTTCTCAGCTAATCCTGCTTTCTCCACTGCTGCAACTGAATCTCCACCACCAATTATTGTACAAACTTCAGAAAAAGCACTTAAGTCTGCAAGGGTAGTAGCTATAGAATTTGTACCTTCTGCAAATTTATCAAATTCAAAAACACCCATTGGGCCATTCCAAATTATTGTCTTACATTCTGCAAGAGCATTCTGAAAAACTTTAATAGAATCTGGACCAATGTCGAGACCCATCCAATCCCCACTAATTGAATCAATTTGAGATATTTTACTTTCAGCTTCAGGAGAAAATTCATTAGCTAAAACAACATCAGTTGGTAAAAGTAACTCGACTCCTTTTGCTTTTGCTTTAGCTTCTAAATCTTTGGCAAGCTCAAGTTTATCTTCTTCTACAAGGCTCTTTCCAACATCTAAACCTCTAGCTTTATAAAAAGTAAAAATCATACCTCCACCAATCATAATTTTGTCACACTTATCTAATAAAGAATCAAGCACTCCTATTTTGCTACTAACCTTTGATCCACCAACTATTGCTGCCAATGGACGTTTTGGAGCGTCTATTGCCCCTTGTAGGTATTTCAATTCTTTTTCTAAAAGGAATCCAGCTACTGATGGACTTAAATAATTAGTAACTCCCTGAGTAGAAGCATGAGCTCTATGAGCAGCACCAAAAGCATCATTTACAAACATATCTGCATGTGATGCTAAGTTTTTAGCAAAATCCAAGTCATTCTTTTCCTCTTCAACAAAAAAACGAACATTTTCAAGTAAAAGAACATCTCCATTATTTAAGCTATTTGATTCTGCAATTGATTCATCACCTATACAACTATTAGTAAGAGGAACGTTTTTTCCCAACAATTCACTTAATCTTACTGCTACTGGAGTTAATCTCATTTTTTCATTTACCTGACCCTTTGGTCTTCCAAAATGGGCAGCTAGGATAACTTTTGCAGAGTTATTAATAAGATATTCAATAGTTGGAATCGCTGCTCTAATACGCGTATCGTCAGTTATCTGACCACCTTCATTTAATGGAACATTAAAATCTACTCTGACAAGAACTTTTTTTCCTTCTAAATGTGTCCTATCAAGACTGGAAAGAGATAATTTTGACATTAAACAACTTAATTTTTAATCTTAAGACCCTAACGTTAATTTGGGCTTATTGGGTGAAAAAGTAGTAACTGTTACCTATGCCTTAATAAATTTTAAGAATTAACTATTATAAAAATTTCTTAGTTATTAAATTTATACTAAAATTTAGAAGTAAATACTTTTGAAACTAATAAAAATTAAAAGGAATACAAAAAATTTTATTTGATTTATTGAAGTGGACATACCCAAAATTCAATGGTATCCAGGCCATATAGCGAAAGCAGAAAAAAAATTATCTGATGTTATCAATAAAGTAGATTTAGTTATAGAAGTTAGAGATGCAAGAATTCCTTTGTCAACAGGGCATCCACATTTAAATAAATGGATCAATAATAAAAAACATATTCTTGTTATAAATAGATCAGACATGATCTCTCCTAATACCATCAGTAATTGGAATAAATGGTTTAATGCTAAAGATCAATATCCGCATTGGTGTGATGCTAAAAGAGGTATAGGTATTAAAGAAATTTGCAAATCTGCCATAGATTCCAGGTCATCAATTGACGATAGGAGACTTTCTAGAGGAATGCGAATTAGGCCAATTAGAGCCCTTACTCTTGGTTTTCCAAACGTAGGCAAGTCAGCATTAATAAATAGAATTGCAAAAAAAAGAGTTGTCGATAGTGCTAGGAAAGCCGGTGTAACTCGTAATTTAAGATGGATAAAATTAGATATTGGGATAGATCTGCTAGATGCTCCTGGTGTTATACCTCCTAATTTAGAAGATCAAAAATCAGCACTTAATCTTGCACTGTGTGACGATATTGGAGAAGCTGCTTATGAAATTGAAAGTGTAGCAATTGAATTTATCAAAATTTTATCCACTCTCGATAAAGATAAGGATGCGAACATTTCATTAAAACAAATATCTAATAGATACGGCGTTGATATTACAAAAGGCTTTGAGAGTCCTTCTAATTGGATCAATGAAGCAGCTTCAAAACATACCTCAGGCGATAAAAGAAGAATGTCTCATAAATTATTGGAAGATTATCGAAATCAAATGCTTGGTAAAATTGCTTTAGAAGTCCCACAATGGAATTAAATAATAAAGATTCTTTTGGCATTGGAGAAGGTGAACTTATAGAAATTATTTATGAGCTACCTCTTCCTATGAGACTAGATAGATGGTTGGTAAGTAAAAGGCCAGAACAAAGTAGAGCAAGAATTCAACATTTTATCAATTCAGGTTTAGTACTTGTAAACTACAAGACTGCGAAAGCCAAAACACCACTAAAAAATGGCGACAATGTTCAAATCTGGATGCCACCTCCAGAACCTCTTATATACTTAAAACCTGAAAAAATGGATTTAAAAATCCTTTTTGAAGACGAGCACATCATAGTAATCAATAAGCAATCAGGATTAATTGTTCATCCAGCGCCTGGACACAAATCAGGAACTTTAGTAAATGGATTACTTTTTCACTGTAATGATCTACCTGGAATTAATGGGAAACTACGACCAGGTATTGTACACAGATTAGATAAAGATACCTCTGGATGTATGGTCGTAGCAAAAAGCCAAGAGGCACTAGTAAATCTCCAAAAACAAATAAAAGAAAAGATAGCTTCCCGAGAGTATATTGCAGTAATTCATGGAGCGCCTAATTCTGAAGAAGGTCAAATAGTTGGGAACATTGGCAGAGATAGATTAAATAGATTGAAATATAAAGTAGTTGAAGAAACTTCAGGAAGGTATGCATGTACCTATTGGAAGTTAAAAGAAAGATTGGGCAATTACTCATTAATGAATTTCAAATTAGATACTGGGCGAACGCATCAAATAAGAGTTCATTGCGCCCACATTAATCATCCAATTGTCGGTGATCCATTGTATGGGAGATGTAAAAAACTTCCATGTAAATTGGAGGGCCAAGCTTTACACGCTATTAAGCTTGGTCTTATACATCCAATGAATGGTAAAGAAATGATTTTTGAAGCAGAATTGCCATTAGATTTTAGAAAATTACTAAACGTTCTTAAAGTTAAATAAGATTTAAAGAAGAATTGATAAGAGATTTTGTATACGTGTTTTTAGTTTTAGTAAATATTGTAGAACTTTCTCCTTCATCAACTATCCTTCCTTGATTCATTACTAGCAACCTATCACAAAATCTTTTAGCAATTCCTAAATCATGAGTGATAAAGATAATCGTTAAATTCATTTTTTCTTGCAAAACTCTCAGTAATGCAAGAATCTCTATTTTTACTGAAGCATCTAACATATTTACACTTTCATCACAAATCAGAATTTTTGGTTTCAATAATAACGCTCTAGCCAATGAAATTCTTTGCAATTGACCACCAGATAATTGACTAGGATAAGAATTAAAAAAATCATTATTTAAGGGAAGATTTAAATTTCTAAAAATTAATTTTATTTCCTTTTCAATTTTTCTTTTATCTGAAATTTTCTGAATAAAAAAAATATCTTCCAAAATATTTTTAATTGTCATTTTTGGATTCAAACTTGAAAAAGGATCTTGAAATATAATTTGCATATTTTTATGCTTTTTATAAGATTTATTTTTTGTGGATTCATGATCTTTATCATAAATTTTTATTTCCCCACCTCTTACTTTCAGAAGTCCAATTAAAGCCCTACATAAGGTACTTTTACCACTTCCTGAAGAACCAACTATTCCAAGAGTCTCATTTTTATATAATTTGAAACTGACTTCATTTAAAGCCTTATTCCATTTATTCCGAAAAATTGAAGAATTTAATTTATACCAATGTCTTAAGTTATTAACCTCTAAAATAACCTCATTTCGAATATTATTTTTAGTTTTTGGTTCTAAAACTATTTTCGAAGCATTTACTAAATTTATTCCGATATCTGACTTTGGCGATTGAATAATATCTAATATATTTCCTTTTTCAACAATTGAACCTTTTTCAAGGATTGCAACTTTTTTACACCACTTTGCTGCAAGATTAATATCATGACTAATTAAAATTAAAGTAGTGTCAAATTTATTGCATAAGTTAAGTATTTCGTTCATAATTTCAAAACTTGTTTTGGTATCTAGGCTTGTTGTAGGTTCATCGGCTATTAATAATTTTGGTTTTAAAGCAAGAGCCATTGCTATAGAAACTCGCTGTCTCATACCACCGCTAAATTGATGAGGAAAAGAATCCAGTCTACTTTCTTCAATCCCTACTTTTCGAAAAACTTCCTTTACTAATTTATCAATTAAAAAAGATGATTTATTTTGATCATGAGTTTTAAATAATTCATATAAGTGATCCCTAACTTTCATTAGAGGATTAAGTTTCTTTATGGAATCTTGATAGATAAATCCAAAATTTCTTCTTCTAAATAATTGCGCTTGTCTATTATTTATTTGTCTAGGATCTACACTAGAAATCGATAAATAACCTTTAGAAGTTGCCGTTTCAGGTAGCATATTTACTAATGTTTTTGCGAAAGTAGTCTTTCCACATCCAGAGGGGCCTATTATTGCCAAATGATCCCCTCTATCTATTTCAAGATTAAAATTATTGATAATAGGTTGCTGTTTTAAACCATATTTAACAGTAAGATTTTTAACTGTAAGAAATTTTTCTTTTTTTATTTCCATGATTTTATAGCAAATTTTTCTAGTCCTAAATAAAATACATCTAAAGCAATATAAAATGTCTGAGGCAGCTGCAAATTCAAAAGAAAAAAACGAAATTGAAGTTTCCAAAACTATTTTGCCTGAAAATAAAAGATATGAAAGTGAATCTTTGAATTATGAGATAAAAATTCCCGATTGGCTTCTTAGAGACATCAAAAATTATGAAAAATCAAATAAAGACAAGGATGATAATCAAAACCTTATCGTAAAGGCTTTTAAACTTGCTTATAAAGCTCATGACGGACAACTCCGCGCGAGTGGGGAGCCTTACATTATCCACCCAGTTGCTGTTGCAAATCTTCTCAAAGAAATAGGCGCTAGTTCATCTGTTATTGCAGCAGGACTTTTACATGATGTTGTTGAAGATACTGGAATTGATTTATCCGAAATAGAAACAAATTTTGGATTAGAAGTAAAAAT
>QCLW01000034.1 GCA_003214235.1 Prochlorococcus sp. AG-418-F16 | reverse complement strand
AAGTGCCTTCTTTTACAGATTTTTCAAGAAGTTTTTTTATTTTTTTGTTTACTTTTAAATCTAATATTTTCTTGGAAATAAATTCTTTTTTCCAAATAGTTTGATTATTATATGATTCTATTTTTTCTAAGATGCTAGGGCTTTGAATCTTCCCATTATTATTTATTGCAGAATATGCATTTGTAATGTTTAAAAGATTATCTCCGTAGGAACCAATAGCTAATGATGGGAATTCCTTAAACTCTTGATTAAAACCTAGACCAAATGAATTCGCTAGATTAATAATTTTTTCTAAGCCAATTTTGTTTGTTATTGATATTGGAACGATATTAGATGAACTTTTAAATGATTCAATTAAAGATATTTTACCTCTATATTTTTCTGAAAAATTTTTTGGGCAATAACTTTCCCAGCATCTTGGTGCGTCTTCAAATTTATCGCTTAATTTTGTCCCTTCTATTAACGCAGCAGCATAAGGAACTATTTTAAAAGTAGAACCTAAAGGTCTTACTGATGAAGTGACTCTATTATATTCATTAAATAATGGATTTCTGCTAGTTACCATTGTCCTTATTAGGCCAGTTTTGGATTCGATTGATAACAATGCAAATTCAATTTCTTTAGGCCCTACATATCTCGAAATTTTTTGTGCAGTTTTTTGCCAATCTTTATTAATAGAAGATTTAATTCTTAAAAACTTATAATCGATGTTATTTTCTATTCTTTTATCTGTTTCCTCAAGAATAAAATCTATTAGTAATTTATCGTGTAAAAAATTATCAGCTGTTTGATAATTTAAGTTTATTTTCTCTTTAATAGCCTTATTCTTATTAGCAAGAGATATATATCCATCAAGATACATTGATTCAAGCACTTCATTTCTATTTTTAATAGCTAGTTCAATATTTTGATAGGGTGAATAAATTGAGGGTGCTGGAGCTAATCCTGCAATTAAGGCTATCTCTGATAAGGTTAAATCTTCTATAAGTTTTCCAAAATAAACTTGAGAAGCCTCGTTAATACCATATGCTCCTGATCCTAAATAAATATTATTTAAATATAATTTTAAAATTTGATTTTTGTCATATCTAAATTCAAGTATGAGTGATATAAATATTTCTTTAATTTTTCTTTGAAAACTTAAATCATTATTTAGAAAAAGTAATCTAGCAACTTGTTGAGTAATAGTACTTCCTCCCTCTTTAACATAACCACTTCTAATATTTTGAAAAAGGGCACGTGAAATACTTTTTAGATCTATTCCATTATGTTTAAAAAATCTTTTATCCTCAGAAGATATAAAAGAATATTTAAGGAAAAATGGAATTTTGTGTTGACTATTTTTTATTTCAAATTTGCGGCTTAATTTGCTTAGTACCTTATTTTTAGAAGATAATATTACATATGAATATTTGCTTCCGCGTGAAGTTTTATTTTTAGGTGGATCAAATTTTAATGTAGTAAATATTAAATTAAGGATATAAAAAACTATTCCAGAAAAAATTACTATTGGAATTATTAAGACAAAAGATTTGGATTTAATCTTTTGCACTTTAAGCAACTAAAAAACTATGTCCTATTGCTAAAGCTGTAACTAACATTCCAGTTATAAGAAATGGTTGAGCACTGGCTTGATATTTGACATCAAACTTTAGAGGATCTCTTAGTAACCACATATCTTGAAATGTAATTTGTGGAATTACCAATAAAACCAAAATTACAGAGGCTAAGTTTTGACCAATAATTACTAATACTACAACCATTGCTAATTGAAAAATATCAATCAGTCCTGCACTTATTCTACTTGCATTTTTAATTCCAAATACTACTGGTAAAGAATTCAAGCCTAGCTTTGAGTCTCCTTCAACGCTTTTGAAATCATTAATAACAGCAATACCAAGTCCAGAGAGGCTATAAGCAAGTGTTAGTAATGCCGTTACAATAGTTAATTTACCAAACAAGGCCTGTCCTGCCCACCAAGGTAAAGCTATATATGATGCTCCTAATGCATAATTTCCAAGCCAACCATTTTGTTTTAATTTGAGAGGTGGAGCAGAATATATATAACTAACAAAAGATCCTCCTAATGCTAAGAGGAAGACAGAAGGAAAGTTGTGCTTAGCGTATAAATCTAATAGAAAAGCAACTATTAGGCCTGCAATAAGTAATACCCAGATTTGTATTTTTACATCTTTAATTGATATTTTTCCAGAAGGAATTGGTCTATTTGGCTCATTAATTGCATCAATTTCTTTATCAAAAAAATCATTTATGGTTTGGGTATAACCAGCTAGAAGTGGGCCACTCATTAACATGCACGCCAGTGAAGCTAAAACATTACTAAATGTCCATTCAAAATTCCCACTTGCAGCTGCTCCACAAATAACTCCCCATATCAAAGGGATCCATGTTATGGGTTTCATTAATTGTATACGGAGTTTCCATATACTTGATGTTTCAGAGGCCCCCTTAATACCTAATAGTTGTTTTGGATCATTCACTTTAATCTTTAACCCTTCTCAATTTCTTCTGGGAAAAACCAGTTTTGCTGACCATCCTGAAATTTTGCAGTGATTCCAATACTCCCGCCGTCAGCCATTTTATAGCCTGTTATTACGACTTTAGGATTAGAGGATATTTGATCAATTAATTTCGCTGGTAGTCTATCTTTTACTTTGTCAATGTTAATTTTGATTTTACTACCGATTTTGGGTAAAAATTTTGTTTCAGCCATAAGAGGTAAAATGGAAGCTATTATGCAAGATTAACAGCATTTGGACAATTTTTACTAAAATGGTAGCTCTTCGTTTAATTCCTTGTTTAGATGTCGCTAATGGCAGAGTCGTAAAAGGTGTAAACTTTGTTAACTTGAGAGACTCAGGAGATCCTGTCGAATTGGCTTGTAGGTATTCTGATGAAGGTGCAGATGAATTAGTATTTCTGGATATTAGAGCAAGTGTTGAAAATAGAAATACATTAGTTGACCTTGTATCTAGGACCGCAAAATCAGTAAAAATCCCTTTTACAGTAGGTGGTGGTATAGATTCTGTTTCTTCTATTAATGATCTTTTAAGAGCAGGAGCGGATAAAGTGAGTTTAAATTCTTCTGCTGTTAGAAATCCTGATTTAATTTCTAAAAGTTCTAAAGAATTTGGTAATCAATGCATCGTGATAGCAATTGATGCTAGAAGAAAACTTAATAAGGTTGATCAATGGGAGGTATATATAAAAGGAGGGAGAGAAAATACTGGAATAGATGTATTGAGTTGGGCAAAGAAAGTTGAAGAATTAGGTGCAGGGGAAATTTTGCTAACTTCAATGGATGGTGATGGCACACAGAATGGATATGATTTACATTTGACTGCATCTGTTGCGAATATTGTTAACATCCCAGTAATTGCTTCTGGAGGAGCAGGCTGTCTAGAAGATATCTATGATGTTTTCAAAGAAGGTAGGGCATCTGCAGCACTTTTAGCATCATTACTGCATGATAAGAAACTTACTTTACAAGAAATAAAAACTTTCCTCCTCGAAAAGAAACTTCCAATTAGACCATATGAATAAAAATTTAAATTTATTCCAAAAAGAAAGTATTTTAAAATTTAAAAATGAAATTCACAAAAACTATCGAAGTCAAAAATATATTTAATAAAATTTCCTATAAATATGACTTTTTAAATAATCTATTGAGTTTTGGACTACACAAATTATGGAAAAGGAAATTAGTTAATTTATTAGATCCTTTAAATGGTGAAGATTGGGCTGATTTATGTTGTGGCACTGGAGATTTAGCATTCTTAATTTCTAAGAGAGTAAGTCCAAGGGGCTCAATTACTGGGTTTGATAGTGCAAAGGGTATCTTAAATATTGCAAAGAAAAAATCAGAGCTAAAAAAAAATAAATTTATTAAGTGGGAAATCAAAGATGTTTTAGAAATAGATGATTGTTCGAAAAATTTTGATGGGATTTGCATGTCCTATGGATTAAGAAACTTGAATAATGTTGAAGAAGGAATAAAAAAAGTTTTTTATCTTTTGAAGGATAAAGGAAGGGCAGGATTCCTAGATTTTAATCACTCAACAAAAAATTCTTTATCTAATATTTTTCAGAAAATATATTTGAGGCTTATTGTAGTAACCATTTCGCGGATTTTTAATTTAAGTAAAGAGTATGCATATATTGAAAATAGTATTAGACATTTTCCAAAGAAAAATGAGCTTATAAAAATTGCTAAGGAAGTTGGATTTAAAAAAGCTGAATATAGATCTATTTTTTGGGGTCAAATGGGAATATTAATTTTAGCTAAATAAAGAATTTACTTATTTATTTCTTCTCCAACAAAAAGAACACTTTCCCCATCGTTTAATTTCGCCCTCGGGAGTTGGGGCATTACATAGCTTACAAAATATCATGTTATTTTGATGGATTCTACTTGGATGCTTAGCCCAAACTATCTTTGCATTAGTAGCTTTAATATTTTTATTTTTAAGTTCATAATTTTGTATTATTTTTATTTCATTCAAACTTATGCCAATTTTCTCGATTCTCTCTTTTAATTTATGCTTGTTATAGATTAATGCTTGCCGCCACTGTGGATGATTTACTGCAATTGTAAATATTTTTTTTTCAATATTTAATGGTTTGCATTCTTGAAATAATTCCGAACCGATTAAGTCCTTCCAGTTCTCATTGATTTTAGAAAGTTTATCTAAGTCTCCCCATGATTTTTTGAAATTATCAAGACAATTTTTTAATTGATGTGGATTTCTTCTATTCACTATTGGCAAATACTTTTTGTCCAATTTGTAAAATTTACTTATTAAGACTAAAGTTAATCTAATCTTTAAAAAGATGCTCGTTGTTTTAATAAAGAATTTGTGAAAGTTATTGGATCTGCAGCTAAGACAGTCTTTTATTTAAAAAAAATTCAGGGTCAATATCCAAGTTGGAGACTTCATTATAAAATTAAATGCAAAAGTACTGAAAATGAACTATCAAACTTGCTTGGATATTCTGCAATAAAGAGAAACCAGCCAATAGCAATAATAGCAAGAGAACAGTTCTCAGGTTTTGGCCAAAACTCAAAAACTTGGGTTTCCCCAAAAGGAGGGATTTGGTTAAGTGCAGCTTACCCAATATTTTCAAAAGAATTTACAAGCCAAATATTTAATTTGTCTTTAGGAATTAAGATATGTGAAATGCTTAGACAAGAAAATATAAATGTTTGTTTGAAATGGCCAAATGATATTTTCTTTGGTTCAAAAAAGTTGATTGGATTTTTACCAAGGGTGATAACTAGAGGTAAGGAAATTATTTATGCAAGAATAGGTCTAGGCATGAATGTTTTAAATTACACTCCATCAGAAGGAATTTCATTATCAAAAGTACTGCAAACAAAGAACATTAATCAACATTATTGGACAGCAAAAGTTCTTAAAGCGTTTCATGATTCAGTTGAATGTAATAACAAAAAAGAATATGTAATCAAATCGGCAAATAAGTTCCTCACTAAAAGATTTTTACCAAGTGGTTTTTGTCCTCATAAATGGAAAATTAAAGATATTGATTCGAATGGGAATTTAAGAATTGAAAATGAAACTCAAGTAAAGTTAATTAGAAGGTTCTGAATTTAATTAACTTTTAATTCAACTATTCTTCCATCCTTAAATTTGGCTATTTTTTTTGCACGACTTGCAACTTCATCTTCATGTGTAACTAAAACTATAGTTATCCCAGATTCATGCAGTTTGTCAAAAAGATTTAGCACATCTTCAGTTGTTTTTGAATCAAGTGCTCCAGTGGGTTCGTCTGCCAATAATATTGCAGGGTTATTAATAATAGCTCTAGCAATTGCCACTCTTTGTTGTTGACCTCCTGATAATTGGTTAGGGCGATTATTCATTCTTTCAGAAAGGCCAACTTTTTTTAATGCATTCTTACCTCGCTCTAATCTTTGCTCAGGGTCAATACCAGCATAAATCATTGGCAAAATTACGTTCTCAAGTGCCGTTGCATCTGAAAGTAGATGAAATTGCTGAAAAACGAAGCCTAATTTTTGGTTGCGTATCTCCGCTAGCGCATCATCAGATAAATTCTCAACTGGGGTGCCATTTAATTTATATATACCTTCAGATGGTCTATCTAGACATCCAATAATATTCATAGCAGTACTTTTACCGGAGCCACTTGCTCCCATTACAGCTAAATAGTCACCTTTATAAATTTCTAAGTTTATGCAATCTAAGGCTTTAACAGTTAAATCATCCTTTCCATATGTTTTAGATATTCTTTCTAAACTTGCAACTTTCTTAGACATTTATTGAAAAATTCTTCTACGAAATGTTGTTTGTTATGGCGATTACTTCTTGTAAGAAAGGAGTTTCCGAAACTGCTGTGTTAGCTAATTTAAAAAGAGGGTTAGAAAGGATACCACCAAGAGCTGTTACAGCTACACATGTATAAAGTGCGATTCTTAAGGGCGGTAATCCTACAATTTCCCAATTTATTTCAGGATATGATTTAACTATTTCAGAAGCTTCTTGAGGTTCTTTTACTACCATCATTTTTATTACTGAAATGTAGTAATAAATAGATATAACTGAAGTTACTAGTCCAACAATTACTAATAGATATTGATGATTCGCCCAACCTGCAAAGAATAAATATATCTTTCCAAAAAATCCTAACATTGGAGGTAAACCTCCAAGAGAAAGAAGACAAAGGCTTAAGCCTAATGTAATGAGAGGATCTTTTTGGTAAAGACCTGAGTAATCAAGAATTCTGTCAGAACCAGTTCTTAGTGAAAAAAGTATTACACATGAAAATGCACCTAAATTCATAAACAAATATGCAGCTAAATATAAAACAGCTGCTGATAAACCATCTTGTGTCCCAGATACTATGCCAATCATGACAAATCCAGCTTGTCCAATAGAACTGTAAGCTAACATCCTTTTCATTGAGGTTTGAGCTAGGGCTACAACATTTCCTAGAACCATGCTCAAGATGGCCAATATAGTAAATAAAAGTTTCCATTCTTCATCGAAAGAAGAAAAAGTAGTGCTCAATATTCTTATTGCAAATGCAAATCCTGCGGTCTTAGAACCAACAGATAAAAAAGCAACAACAGGTGTGGGTGATCCCTCATATACATCAGGAGTCCATTGATGAAAGGGAACCGCAGCGATTTTAAATGCAACAGTGGACAAGACAAATACAAGAGCTAAAGAAGTAATGAATGTAGGCTTGTTTATAATCTCTAAACCAATTGTTGCTAAGTTTGTTGAGCCACTTAATCCATAAAGAAAGGAGGAGCCATACAAATAAACTGCAGCAGCAGCTGACCCAACTAACAAATATTTTAAAGCTGCTTCTGAACTTCGGGGATCTCTTTTGAGATAACCAGAGAGTAAATAGCTAGCCACCGATAATGTCTCAAGAGATATGAATACACTAATAAGGTCAGTAGATCCACACAAAAGCATTGCTCCAAGAGTTGCCGAAAGAACTATCGCTGCGAATTCGCCAATAGGACTACCACTTTGTTCTGTATAACGCCAACTTATAAGTAAAGAAACTAAAGTTGACAATGATATTATTGCTCTAAATGCGATTGCTAAATTATCTGAATTAAAAGACCCAAGAAATGCTGTATTGACCGGATTACTCCATTGCATGGCTAAACTAAAAAGACAGCTGCCAATTGAAAAATAGCAAATTATTGGTGCCCACTTTGATGCAGTTTTTTCACCTGCTAAGTCAACAAGAAGAGTCCCAACAATACCAAGCAAGATAAAAGCCTCTGGAATAATGGCTTGGGCATTTAAATTAATTGTAAAGATTTCGTTGGGCACTTTATTAAATTGGATTAAATTAGATGTTTGATTGTAAGGGTCTAAGAGTTAATCTTAACTAGATTATAATTTGTGGGTATGATTTTTGAAATTTTCAGAAGAAATTACTTGAAAAAGCTTCAAATAATCATAATATGCCCTAACTGAACAAAAACACCAATTTTTGAAATAAACCTTGGATCACACACTTGTTATTGTTGAAAGTCCCACCAAAGCAAAAACTATAAGAAAGTTTTTGCCTTCTAATTATGAAGTTCTCGCTTCAATGGGGCACGTAAGAGATCTTCCAAAAGGAGCTGCCGAAATCCCTGCTGCAATTAAAAAGGAAAAATGGTCAAGGATAGGAGTTAATACAACAGAAGATTTTGAACCACTATATATAGTTCCAAAAGATAAGAAAAAGGTTGTTAAAGAGCTGAAAGATGCATTGAAAGGTGCGACCCAACTATTACTGGCAACTGATGAAGATAGAGAGGGAGAGAGTATTAGCTGGCATCTTCTGCAAATACTTAAGCCTAAAATACCAACTAAGAGAATGGTTTTTCATGAAATTACAAAAAAGGCAATTAATAAAGCTTTAGATCAAACAAGAGAACTTGATATGGAACTTGTTCAGGCTCAAGAAACCAGAAGAATTTTGGACAGGCTTTTTGGATATGAATTATCTCCTTTACTTTGGAAGAAGGTAGCCCCCCGATTATCTGCTGGTCGTGTTCAATCAGTTTCTGTAAGACTTCTTGTTAGAAGAGAGAGAGAAAGAAGATCCTTTAAAAAAGCTAGCTACTGGGGGATTAAAGCTTCCCTAGTAAAAGATAATATTACTTTCGAAACTAAATTATTTAGCTTAAACGGTCAAAGAATTTCTAATGGTTCCGATTTCGATGAAAAGACCGGCAAATTAAAACAAGGAAATAAATCTTTAATAATTGGAGAAGAAAAGGTAAATGATTTATTGAAGACTTTTTCCTCTGAGGATTGGTTAGTCTCAAAAATCGAAAAAAAACCATCCACTCGTAAGCCAGTTCCTCCATTTACAACTAGTACATTGCAACAAGAAGCAAATAGGAAACTTCGTTTGTCTGCAAGAGAAACTATGAGATGTGCACAAGGTCTATATGAGAGAGGTTTCATAACATATATGAGGACTGATTCGGTTCATCTTTCTGAACAAGCCACTAGAGCTGCTAGAGAATGTGTCAGTTCCATGTATGGAAAAGAATATTTATCTAATTTACCAAGACAATTTAATTCAACTGCAAGAAATGCTCAAGAAGCACACGAAGCTATTAGGCCGGCAGGTGAGGTATTTAAAACACCAAAGGAAACTAACCTAACTGGTAGAGACTTATCTCTTTACGATTTAATTTGGAAAAGAACTGTAGCTAGTCAAATGGCGGAAGCTAGGCTAACAATGATTAATGCTGAAATTAGTGTAGGGGATGGATTATTTAAATCGAGCGGGAAAAGTATTGATTTCGCAGGATTCTTCAGAGCTTATGTCGAGGGAAGCGATGACCCAAGTTCATCACTTGAACAACAAGAAATTATTCTCCCAAACTTAACAACAGGAACATTTCTTGAAGTTACTAATAAGGAATCTACTTTTCATGAAACTAAACCACCTGCAAGATATACAGAGGCTGCATTAGTTAAAGTTCTTGAAAAAGAAGGAATTGGAAGACCGTCTACCTATGCAAGCATTATTGGGACAATTGTGGATAGAGGTTATGCAAATATATCTTCCAATACTTTGGCTCCAACGTTTACAGCTTTTGCTGTTACTGCTCTATTAGAAGAACATTTTCCTGATCTAGTGGATACTACTTTTACTGCAAAAATGGAATCTTCATTGGATGAAATATCTTCAGGTAATCTTGAGTGGCTACCATACCTTGAGACTTTCTATAAAGGTAAAAATGGTCTGGAGGTGAAAGTTCAGAAAACAGAGGGTGATATTGATGGTAAAGCTTATAGACAAGTTGATTTCGATGACCTTCCTTGCGTAGTCAGAATAGGCTCTAACGGACCTTGGTTAGAGGGTACAAAAATTGATGAATCTGGTAATGAAATTCAGGCTAAAGGTAATCTTCCAATGGATATTACTCCTGGAGATTTAGACATAAAGCAAGTTGATCAAATTTTAAGTGGTCCATCTGATCTTGGAACTGATCCAAAAACTGGGGAAAAAGTCTTTTTAAGATTTGGCCCTTATGGACCTTACGTTCAGTTGGGAAATAATGATCAAGATCAAGCCAAGCCAAGAAGAGCTTCATTACCCAAAGAGTTGAAAACTGATGATCTAACTCTAGATGAGGCTCTAGTACTTTTAAGTTTGCCTAGATTGTTAGGAGTTCATCCTGAAGGAGGTGTTGTTGAGGCTGATAGAGGAAGATTTGGTCCTTATATTAAATGGATTAAAAATGAAAATGAATCTGAAAACAGATCATTAAAGAAAGAGGATGATGTTTTTACAGTTGATATAAAAAGAGCATTAGATATTCTTGCGATGCCAAAAATGGGTAGAGGTGGTCAAGAGGTACTTAAAGACTTTGGAAAACCAAAAGAATTTAAAGAAAAAATCCAAATATTAAATGGAAGATATGGGGTCTATTTAAAATGT
>QCLW01000033.1 GCA_003214235.1 Prochlorococcus sp. AG-418-F16 | reverse complement strand
ATGGTTTAGGAATTGAGGTTAATTCTAAAGGAATAGATTTTTTGGGATTATCATTTGTTAACTTCTTTTTTATTTGCGGGGAGTTGTTATGGTTCGCTTGATTATCGAGTAGTTCTTCATCAAGAATTTCATTACAAAGATCTATGCACTCATCACAAATATATACCCCAGGACCAGCTATGAGCTTTCTAACTTGGTCTTGTGATTTCCCGCAAAATGAACATTTAAGATGGGCGTCGAATTTAGCCATCGATTATAAAGTTTAATGTTAAAGGTTTTTAATATTACCTATTTACTAGGATTGCTTATAAATATGGATTCGTCATCATATTCTTAAAAAATAAGTACTGCTTGTCATTTTTTGATAACTTTATCAATTAATCCATATTCGAGTGCTTCTGAGGGAGATAAGAAGTAGTCTCTTTCTGTATCTTCATTAATCTTTTCTATAGGTTGACCAGTATGTTCCGCTAAAAGAGAATTTAATGTCTTCTTCAGAAAAAGTATTTCTTTTGCTTGTATTTCAATTTCTACTGCTTGACCTTGTGCACCTCCAAGAGGCTGATGAATCATTATCCTTGAATTAGGTAAAGCCAACCTTTTCCCCTTTGCTCCTCCAGAAAGGAGAAATGCGCCCATACTTGCAGCTACTCCAAAGCATATTGTCACTACATCAGGGGATATTTGTTGAATAGTATCGTATATAGCCATTCCTGCAGTTACTGAGCCCCCAGGAGAATTAATATATATTTGTATGTCTTTTTCGGGATCTTCAGCCTCAAGAAATAATAATTGTGCAACAAGAGAGTCAGATACTTGATCATTAATTCCAGTACCTAAAAAAATTATTCTTTCTCTCAATAGTCTTGAATAAATATCAAAAGCTCTTTCTCCTCTGCCAGATTGTTCTATAACGGTAGGAACAGCGGCACTAGTTTTGTTAATCCTTTCGTAAGAACTTATTGAGCTTTGGATTAAATGTTTTTTTTCTGAATTCACAACATAGTTTTCGTCTTATTGTTAATTTTAGAGGTTTTTGTTTAATTAGTAAGAAATTTCATAAATTATTTTTTTTCTTTTTTATTTTGAGTTTTTGTTGTTTTTGTTGTTTTTGTTGTTTTTGTCGCAGTTTTTATGGCTTTTGTAGTTTTTGAGGTTTTGGTAGATTTTGTAGTTTTTTCTTTAACTTCGGAATTTTCTTCAAGCCATATTATTAATTTTTCTTTGAGCAAATCGTTACTAATTACTTCTGTTAATTTTTTAATATCTATTTCTTTTGAAGATTTAGAGATTGCATCTTCATAATCTTTCATTTTTAAATCAATTTCTTCTTTTTCAACTTTTATGTTTTCTGTTTCTGCTAATGCCTTCAGAGCTAAATTTCTTTGAACATTTTTTTCAGCCTGAGGCCTTGTGGACTCTGCTAATGACTTAACTAATTCCGGAGTGAAAGTTGACTTAACATCAAGACCTTGTTGAGCAAATCTTTGCGCGGTTTGTTCAATATTATTCCTAACTTCTATATCAATCATAGATTTTGGAATTTCAGCAACTAATTCGTTTGTTAATGCATCTAATAAAGCTTCAATTTTTATATCTTTTTGAGATTTTTCAAAATTATCTTTAAGTTGCTTTTCAATATCTTTCTTTAGCTCTTTTAATGATTCTTTATTGCCAGACTGTTTAGCAAAATCGTCATTTAGTGTAGGCAATTCTTTTTCTTTAAGATCCTTAAGATTTACTTCAAATATTGCCTCTTTGCCTCTTGAATCCTCATGAGAATAATCTTCAGGAAATTTAAGGTTAAGTGTTTTAGCATCTCCAATTTTCATCTTTACAATTCCTTCAACAAAGCCTGGAATCATTTTGTTCTTTTCTAACTCAAGATCCATTGATTCACTTGTCCCACCATCAATTTCTTTACCAGAATCCTTATATTTTCCTTTGAAACTCACTACAGCAATATCTCCTAATTTCGCTGCTCTATTGGTGACTGGCACAATATTTGCAAATTGACTTCTAGATTTTTCTAGCGCTTCATCTACTGACTTAGGATCAAATTTAGTTTTTGCGATTTCAACATTAAGTCCTTTGGATTTTTTTAGTTTTAATTCGGGGGCAACATCAGTTTGTAGAGTAACTTTAAGTGATTTTTCAGGACTAAACTTTTCAAGTAAAGATTCAAATCCATCTACCAATTCTGGCTCACTTAGAGGCTCTATAGATTTTATTTTTAATGCTTCTTGCCACGATTTATCAATTATTTTTTCGAGAGCGGAAGCATGTAATTGTGTGATGCCAATTCTTTGGATTAAGACTTGTTTAGGAATTTTACCAAGTCTAAATCCAGGAATTTTAGCCGAACGACTGATAGAACTTATTGTCTCATTTACGCATGTCTTGCATGTCTCAGATGGTATTTCTAATTCAAATGAAATTCTACTTTGAGGTAGAGGAGTTGTTTTGACTATTAATGCTTCTTTAGCCATGTTTTTTGTAATTATTACTATAAGCAGAAACTTAATTATTTCACATTATGTGATTTCCTTGAAAGTGAATTTTTTGATAAAGTAAAAAAAATAGTCAATCTATTAATAAAAATCATTTTAAAGTGTGAGAAAATCTCCGTTTTTGCCTAATAGGCCATTAAAAGTTGCTGTTTTAGGATCTTCAGGTGCTGTAGGATCTGAAATACTCAAAATTCTTGAACAACGCGATTTCCCAATATCTGAATTGGTCTTGCTTTCATCAGAGCGGTCAGAAGGGAAAAAAATTATTTGGAAAGATGAAGAATTAGTTACAAAAAAAACTACTAAAGAAGAATTTCTGAATCTTGATTTAGTTTTAGCTTCAGCCGGTGGAAGTATTTCAAAAAAATGGCTGCCTACCATTAAGGATCAAAATGCTGTACTTATAGATAATTCCAGTGCTTTTAGATTAGACAAGAATGTACCTCTTGTAGTTCCTGAAGTAAATGCTAGTGAAGCCCTTAATCATGATGGGGTAATAGCGAATCCAAACTGCACTACCATTTTGTTGACATTAGTTTTAGCTCCGTTAAATAAACTTTCGACTATTCAAAGGGTTATTATCTCAACATATCAATCCGTCAGTGGTGCAGGCCAATTAGCGATGGAGGAACTAAAACTTTTAACTGAACAATATCTTCAGGGTGATCCCCAAAAAAGTCAAGTTTTACCTTACTCATTGGCTTTTAATTTGTTTTTACATAATTCACCTATGCTTGCAAATAATTATTGTGAAGAAGAGATGAAAATGGTTAACGAGACAAGAAAAATATTAAATGTTGCTGATTTAAAGCTCTCTGCTACATGCGTTCGAGTTCCAGTTCTCAGAGCACACTCTGAATCTATCAATATTGAATTTGCTGGTGTAGTTGAACCTAAAGATGCACTGGATGAATTAAAAAAATCTCCTGGAATTGAAATTATCGAGGATTACAAAAATAATAGATTTCCTATGCCAAATGATGTTATGGGAAGGGATAATGTTGCTGTTGGTAGGTTAAGAACTGATATAAGTCAGCCAAATGGATTAGAATTATGGTTATGTGGAGATCAAATAAGAAAAGGGGCAGCTCTTAATGCTGTTCAAATAGCTGAGTTATTAATTCCAAAAAAATGATTACAAACACAACTAAGTTTACTAATCCATTATTTGGAAAAATATTGACTGCAATGGTTACTCCATTTACTGAAAATGGAGATGTAGATTATGAACTAGCTATAAAACTTTCAAATTATCTTTTTGAGAATGGTTCTGATGGCATTGTGCTATGTGGCACTACTGGAGAATCTCCCACTCTTTCATGGTCGGAACAGAATGATTTATTTATTGCAGTAAAAGGATCTTTGGATTCAAGATGTAAAGTAATAGTTGGTACTGGTAGTAATTGTACAAGCGAGGCTGTAGAAGCTACAAAAAAAGCCTACGAATCTGGAGCAGACGGTGCTCTGGTTGTAGTTCCATATTACAATAAACCACCTCAAGAAGGTCTTTATAAACATTTCAGTTCCATTGCTAATTCTGCAAAGGATTTGCCTTTAATGCTTTACAACATACCTGGAAGGACAGGGTGCAATTTATTACCAGATACTGTGAACAAACTTATGGATTTTTCAAATATTCTCAGTATTAAAGCAGCAAGCGGTAGAATAGAAGAAGTAACAGAACTAAGAGCTATTTGTGGCTCCCAACTCTCTGTATATAGTGGCGATGATTCATTGTTGCTCCCAATGTTATCTGTGGGTGCTGTAGGAGTAGTAAGTGTTGCAAGTCATTTAGTTGGCTTGCAATTGAAAGAGATGATTGAATCCTTTCAAAGTGGTAACGTTTCCAACGCGCTTGCAATTCATGAAAAACTTCAGCCTCTTTTCAAAGCACTTTTTATGACTACTAATCCAATCCCAATAAAGGCTGCTTTAGAGCTGTTGGGATGGAATGTAGGTAATCCAAGAAGTCCTTTGTCACCATTAACTTCGGACATGAAAAAGCAACTATCTTTTATCCTGAAATCCTTATAATAAGGATTATATTTAACTTGATAATTAAATTTAAATAAACCTTATTTGATTACAAGCAGGCCTTCATAAACTTCAAAATTATGCAATCAAGTACAAATTCAACTATTAATAGATCTTCAAATAATTCATCGGGATCTAAAAGTAATAGTCCGACTCTAAGAGTCATACCACTAGGTGGCTTACATGAAATAGGAAAAAATACTTGTGTATTTGAATACGGAGATGAATTAATGCTAGTTGATGCTGGACTAGCTTTTCCTTCAGATGGCATGCATGGTGTGAATGTTGTTATGCCAGATACAACTTTTTTAAAAGAAAATCAAAGAAGAATAAAAGGAATGATTGTCACTCATGGTCATGAAGATCATATTGGAGGTATTTCTCATCATCTAAAGCATTTTAATATTCCGATTATTTATGGCCCAAGACTAGCAATGTCAATGCTAAGAGGAAAAATGGAGGAAGCAGGGGTATCAGATAGAACTACTATACAGACAGTAAATCCAAGAGATGTTGTAAAAGTTGGACAACATTTTTCAGTTGAATTTATTCGAAATACTCATTCCATTTGCGATAGTTTTTCTTTAGCAGTTACAACACCTGTTGGCACAATTATTTTCACGGGAGATTTTAAGTTTGATCATATGCCAGTAGATGGAGAGCAATTTGATATTGAAAGAATGGTGCATTATGGAGAGAAGGGCGTTTTATGCATGTTCAGTGATTCTACTAATGCCGAAGTCCCTGGTTTTTGTCCTTCTGAGAAGACTATCTATCCCTCTTTAGAAAAACATATTGCTGAGGCAAAAGAACGAGTTATCCTTACTACCTTTGCTAGTTCTGTTCATAGAGTGACCATGATCTTAGATTTGGCAATGAAACATGGAAGAAAGGTCGGTTTGTTAGGTAGATCGATGATAAATGTTATTGCTAAAGCAAGGGATATTGGTTACATGAAATGTCCAGATGATTTATTTGTTCCTATTAAACAAATTAGAGATTTACCTGATAGAGAAACCTTATTATTGATGACTGGTAGTCAAGGAGAACCTTTAGCTGCTTTAAGTAGAATATCTCGTGGGGACCATCAACATGTTCGTCTTAAGACTACTGATACCGTTATATTCTCTGCTAGCCCAATTCCAGGAAACACTATTGGTGTTGTCAATACAATAGACAGATTAATGAAAATGGGAGCGAAAGTTGTTTATGGAAAGGGTGAGAATATCCATGTTTCTGGTCATGGTTTCCAAGAAGATCAAAAATTAATGTTGGCGTTAGCTAAACCTAAGTTTTTTGTTCCAGTTCACGGAGAACATAGAATGCTGGTTTGTCACAGTAGAAGTGCTCAGGTAATGGGAGTTCCAAAAGACAATATTTTAATTATTGAAAATGGTGATGTCGTTGAGTTGACACCTAATTCTATTCAAAAAGGGGATCCTGTAAAAGCAGGAGTTGAATTGCTTGATAATTCACGAAATGGGATAGTAGATGCTCGAGTTCTAAAAGAGAGGCAGCAATTAGCTGGGGATGGTGTAGTAACAGTTTTAGCTCCTATCAGTACAGATGGGAAGATGGTTGCGCCTCCAAGAGTTAATTTAAGAGGAGTTATCACTACTGCAGAACCAAGAAAAATGTCTATGTGGACAGAACGAGAAATAAGCTGGGTCTTAGAAAATAGATGGAAACAATTATCCAGGCAAACTGGGCCGAATAATTTTGAAGTAGATTGGATTGGTGTACAAAGAGAAATTGAAAATGGTTTATCGAGAAGAATGAGAAGAGAATTACAAGTTGAGCCTCTTATTTTGTGTTTGGTTCAACCTGCCCCAAGTGGAACTCGTGCTTATATTCCAAAGATTACTGAAGAGCATAATTCCTCTCATAGAAATAGAAATAATCATAATTTCCACAAGAAATCAAACAATAATCATCCGAATAGTTCAAATAATCCGCAAAATACCCAAAAAAGTCCAAAAGTTTCACAGAATCCATCAGTTGATACTTCTAAAGAAGATTCGTTTGAAGGGAGAACAAGAAGAAGAAGATCTGCAGTCACATCTTAACTTTTTTCAAAATTTATATAGTTTTTATTCCAAACAATTTTTAAAAACTCTTGCAAGTTAACTTGCCCTTTATTTTTTTCATGAATTGAAGTTGCTAATTTTGCCAGATTTTTAGAACTATATTGCTTTGCAGATATTTCCCTTATAAATCTATTTAAGATTGTGCAACGGGCTTCAATACACATACTATTTATTAGATTCCTATTGATACCTTTTACGTCTTTACAATATAGGTATGCTAGTTCACTAAGATCATTACGTTCATTATTGTAGTTGCTCATTTTTTGTGAAAAATTATTTATCCTTGAAGAACAACCAGGATAGATAGCTTCCAAGGTAGGAATAATTTTTTTTCTTACTAAATTTCTTTTTAAGTTAAGATCTGAATTTGTTGGATCTTCCCAGAATGGGATATTCATATCATTACAGAATTGTTTTGTGTCTTTTCTATTAAAAATTAATATTGGCCTTATTAAAAAAATTTGATTTTCTAGTAATCTTTTGCTCTCAATATTACTGAGACCGGCAAAATTACTTCCTCTGGCTAAATTGAGTATTAATGTTTCTGCATTATCACTACTAGTGTGGCCAGTTAATAAATAAATATTTTTTTGTTGCTGGTTCTTTTTCAATAAAGATTTGGCTGTTGCACATAATTTTTTATATCTCCATTCCCGTGCTTTTTCTTCTGAAAAAATACTTTCTTTATTTGCTTTATCAAAATAGAATGAAATATTTAACTTTTCGCAATAACTTTTTAATTCAAGAGCATATATTGAGGATTTTTCGTGCCATTGATGATCTCCATGCCAAACACTAATTGACCAATTATGAAGTTTTTTTAGGTCATTAATTAGGGTTAATAAGGCCATTGAGTCTTGTCCACCAGAAACACTTATTAAAATATTCGATCCTTTGGGAATTAATGTTTTTTTGCTAAGAATCTCCTTATGAAGGAGATGATGCCATGATGACCAATTTTTCTGAGTTAAATTTTTATCAGACATTTTGTGTTGCTCAGATAATATTTTTTAAAAAATGCACTGTTTTACTAAAACAATGTCACAATCGGGTAATAAATTCATTAAGTAAATGAGTCTGATTAATCTTTTGCCACAAACAATTAAAGAAGAGTTGAGAAGTAAATCTTTACTCAAAGTTATTTCAGGATTGAATAATTTCGATGTGCAATCAGTGAAAACAATTGTTGAAGCTGCTTCATTAGGTGGTGCAGATCTTGTCGATATTGCTTGTAACCCTGAACTCGTTGATCTGGCCCTTAAGAATTCTTCATTGCCCGTATGTGTGAGTTCAGTAGTCCCAAGATTTTTTATAGATTCTGTAAAAGCAGGAGCCTCATTAATTGAGATAGGAAATTACGATACTTTTTATGAAAAAGGCATTAATTTTTCAGATGCAAAAGTTATAAACATAACTAAAGAGACAAGGGATTTATTACCTAATGTTCCCTTATCAGTAACTGTTCCTCATACTATGCCTATTGATAAACAAGTGGATCTTGCCATAAAGCTAGTGGAAGAAGGTGCTGATATTATTCAAACAGAAGGTGGCACCAGTTCTAGTCCTTATTCACCTGGAATTCAAGGTTTTTTTGAAAAGTCTGTACCAACTCTTGCAGCTACATATGCTATTTATCAAGAATTTAAGAAACAATCTGTCAAGATACCAATTATGAGTGCTTCTGGATTAAGCCAAGTAACCTGTCCACTAGCAATATCTTGTGGAGCTTCAGCAGTTGGCGTTGGATCTGCAGTTAATAAATTAAATGATTTAATATCAATGATTGCGGTTGTTAGGAGCTTAAAAGAATCTTTGAAAAATTCAATAATTAGAGAAAAAATTTCTTAGTATATTAAGAACTTTAGGTACAAGCTTGATGAACAACTATAAGCTTCAAGCTCCTTATGAACCAAATGGAGATCAACCTGAAGCTATAAAAAAATTAGTTAGAGGAGTTAATAGTGGGAAAGAGTTTCAGACTCTTTTAGGAGCTACTGGAACTGGTAAAACATTTACTATTGCAAATGTAATTGAACAAACAGGAAGGCCAGCTCTTGTATTGGCTCATAACAAAACATTGGCTGCACAACTATGTAATGAATTAAGGCAGTTCTTTCCAACAAATGCTGTTGAGTACTTTATTTCTTACTACGATTATTATCAACCTGAAGCTTATGTTCCTGTAAGTGATACATACATAGCTAAAACAGCTTCAATTAATGAAGAAATAGATATGCTTAGGCATTCTGCAACACGCTCATTATTTGAGAGAAAAGATGTAATTGTCGTAGCATCCATAAGTTGTATTTATGGTCTTGGTATTCCAAGTGAATATTTAAAAGCTGCAGTTAAATTTGAAGTTGGAAAATCTATAAATCTACATTCTTCTTTAAGGTCGCTCGTTGAAAATCAATATACTAGAAATGATATTGAAATTACTAGAGGTAGATTCAGAATAAAAGGTGATGTTTTAGAAATTGGTCCTGCTTATGAAGATAGATTGATAAGAATTGAATTATTTGGTGATGAAGTCGAGGCTATTAGATTTGTGGATCCTATTACTGGAGAGATACTTGAAAGTTTAGAACAAGTTAGCGTTTACCCAGCAAAGCATTTTGTTACTCCAAAAGAAAGACTTGAAAGTGCAATAAGTGCAATTAGAAGTGAATTAAAAACTCAACTCGATAAATTCACATACGAAGGAAAATTATTGGAGGCTCAACGTCTAGAACAACGCACAAAATATGACTTAGAAATGCTAAAAGAGGTTGGCTATTGTAATGGGGTTGAGAATTATGCTCGTCATTTATCAGGAAGGGAGGAAGGTTCACCGCCAGAATGTCTAATAGACTATTTTCCACAAGATTGGTTGTTGGTAGTCGATGAAAGTCATGTCACATGTCCTCAACTACATGCAATGTACAATGGTGATCAATCTAGAAAAAAAGTTTTAATAGATCATGGTTTTAGATTGCCAAGTGCTGCAGATAATAGACCTTTAAAATGTGAGGAGTTTTGGGAAAAATCAAAGCAGACATTATTTATAAGTGCAACTCCTGGTCAATGGGAATTAGATCAATGTGATGGTCAATTTATCGAGCAAGTTATAAGACCAACTGGCGTATTAGACCCCGAAATTGATGTAAGACCTAGTGAAGGTCAAATAGAAGATCTCTTATCTGAAATAAGAATTAGAGCTGAAAAGAATCAAAGAGTGCTAGTTACTACGCTTACTAAAAGAATGGCTGAGGATCTAACAGATTTTTTATCTGAAAATAAAGTGAGAGTTCGATATTTGCATTCTGAAATTCACTCAATTGAAAGAATTGAAATTATTCAAGACCTCAGAATGGGTGAATACGATGTTTTGGTAGGAGTTAATTTATTAAGAGAGGGACTAGATCTTCCGGAAGTATCTTTAGTTGCTATTTTAGATGCTGATAAAGAAGGTTTTCTGAGGGCAGAAAGATCATTGATTCAAACAATTGGTAGAGCTGCAAGACATGTTGAAGGTGTTGCCTTGCTTTATGCAGATAACTTCACAAAGTCAATGAAAAGAGCAATATCGGAAACTGAAAGAAGAAGAACTATTCAAAAAAAATATAACCTGCTCAATGGTATTACTCCAAAACCTGCAGGTAAAAAAATAGAAAATTCAATATTATCTTTTCTAGAACTTTCCAGAAAACTAGATGCTGGTGGTTTATCTAAAGATTTAATAAATATAGTTAATAACAAAACGGACGTAATTCTCAATGCCAGCGATAATCAATGTTTGCTTGAAGAATTGCCTGGCTTAATAGACAAGTTAGAAATTAAAATGAAAGATGCTGCAAAAGAGTTGAATTTTGAAGAAGCAGCAAATTTGAGGGATAGAATCAAAAAATTAAGACAAAAATTGGCAAGAAATAACTAAAAGAAAACTTATTTCTCTAATTCGAAATGCTTATGAATAGCATTAACTGCTTTGTCACAATCTTTTTCTAAGACAATACACGAAGTTCTAATTTCACTAGTCGCAATCATTTCAATATTGATATTTTGGTCAGCCAGGGCTCTAAATATTTTTCCAGCCGTTCCAACCTTAAATGCCATTCCTGCTCCCACAGTGCTTACTTTGGCTATTGCAGGGCCATCTTCAATGTATGAACCAGGTAATTTCTTTGTTAATGCCCCAAAAACTAAGTTAGCTTTTTCTCTATCTTGCTTATTCATAGTAAGACTAATATCCTTATTTTTTGAAGAGGAAATTCTTTCAGATTGCACGATAGTATCGAAAAGTAAATTATTTTCAGCTAATGCTAAGCATATTGATGCTGCCACACCTGGACGATCAGGAAGCTTTCGAAAACTTACTTGAACTTGGTTTTTATCTAATGCAATTCCTCTTACTTCAGGTTGATCTTGTTTTTCGTTGATTGGATTAACAAATATTTGTGTATCGGATAACTTAAATTTCTCAGCAACAAATCTAATAGCTTTTGGAATATTATTAATTTCAATTACGCAGCTGACTTTAATTTCACTAGTAGCTATTAATCTTACATTTATATTCGCTTGAGATAAAGTATCAAATAAATCAGCTGAAACACTTGGCCTTCCCATAATGCCTGCTCCCTGAATACTCAATTTAGTCATGTTTGTTTTTAGATTGTATTCTCCCCCTAATTGACTTGTTATCAGTTCACATTGTTCTGCAGTTTTTTTAACTTCTAATTCACTTACAGTAAATGTAATATCGTTATTATTTCCATCATTTGTCGCTTGTATTATTAAATCTACATTAATACTTGCTTCTGATAGTTTTTCAAATATTTGTGCTGCAATCCCAGGCCTATCAGGAATATTTGAGAGACTGAATACTGCTTGATTTTCTAATACTTC
>QCLW01000032.1 GCA_003214235.1 Prochlorococcus sp. AG-418-F16 | reverse complement strand
TATATATAAAAAATTCTTACTTTTATAATAATCTCACTATAAATTATTTAGTCAAATATTTGATAAGTTTCTTGAAATATAAGTTCTTCTTTTAAAGAATATCCAATTTTTTTAACCATTAAAAAATGCTATCAAAATGAGAAATCTTTGTTGATTAAAAATTGATTAAATCTCTCAATCATTTTCTAATAAACTGCACTTATTCTTGCACTCAGCTATGTTAAAATGCTGTCATAAACCTTTTAATTGGAAGTATTTTCAAGGTTTTGCATGCAGGGGGTCTGGGGTTCAAATCCGCATGGCTCCACTTAATTATTTTAATTATGGATAGATTTGCAAAAACTAATTTAAATAAAAATTTGAATAAATTAAAAGTTGGATTTATAGTTGATGGACATTACTTAAATTTTCAAAACAAAGCAATCTTAGATTATGTTATTGAAAATGATCTATTTCAATCTCCAATAGTTTTTCAAGTAATAAAAAATTACAAGAAAAAGACTATTTTTAATATTTTAAGATTTTGTTTGAATGGAAAATATTTGACAATCTTTTTAATAAAAATCATAACTTGCATAGAGAATTTACATGCAAGAAAAAAATTTAAAAATTTTTTTTTAAATTTTTCTTTAAATAATTATTGTAACTTAAAATTTATTTCTTTAAACTCAAAAAAAAGTTTATCAAATTATTATTTAAATTTTAGTCCCGATGAAATAAAAAAAATAACTTCCGAGGGAGTTGATGTTCTTATAAGATTTAATTCGGGCATCTTAAAAGGAGAAATTCTTAATTGTACTAAATATGGAATATTATCTTTTCACAGAGGTGACAATAGAATTAATAGAGGAGGGCCTTCAGGTTTTTGGGAGGTTTTTAATAATGAAGAATCTACTGGATTTGTTTTACAAAAATTAAATGAAGAACTTGATGGTGGAGATATCATCTATAGGGGGAGCATCCCAACTAAAGAAACTTGGACTACAAATAAACTAAGCATTATTTCTAAATCAAACTTTGCTTTAAAAAAAATTTTAAATTACATTGCAAAAAACCATTCATTACCACCAAGCGAAGAAGTTTTTTTACATTACAAAAAATTATATAAAATAGATAATCCAGTAATTCCTCTAATTTATATTTTAAAAATTTTATGCCCATCAATAATTACTTATTTTTATTTTAGATTTGCTCCAATGAGAAAAACTAATTGGAGCGTGGCCTACTCTAAATACGATGGTTTCAAGACTTCATTATTTAGATACAAAGAAATAACAAATCCTCCTAATAGATTTCTAGCAGATCCATTTATTTATTCAAAAGATAATAGATCTATTATCTTTGTCGAAGACTACTCATTTAAAAAATCAAAAGGTGACATATCTGCAATAGAGTTATCAAAAGGGAATGAAAAGCATTTAGGGATTGTTTTATCGGAAGAATTTCATCTATCATTTCCTTTTATTTTTGAATATAAAAATGAATTATATATGGTCCCCGAAACAGGATCGATAATGGAAATTAGACTATATAAGTGCATTAAATTTCCCACGGAATGGAAATTCTATAAAACTATTATGAAAAACGTATCTGCAGCTGATAATATGATTATTTTTCAAAATGATAAATGGTTTTTATTTTCTAATATCTGTTCTGCGAATACAAATGATCATGATTCTGAATTACATATTTTTTATGCAGACAATCCAATATCTAATAAATGGATACCATTAAAATGTGGCAATCCAGTTCTTTTTGATCCTCAAAAATCAAGAAACGGTGGATTTATAACTAATGATGGGGAACTTTATAGAATTAACCAAATCTATAAAAATAAAAAATATGGCCACTCTTTTGGAATAAACTTAATTGAAAAAATAAATGAGAATGAATATAGCGAAAGAAGGATATCAAATATTAGTCCTGATTTCAAAGATAAGATTAAAAAAACACATCACTTTCATTCCAATAAATTTTTTACCGTAATAGATTTTTGCAGATTAATTTGAATAAAGGAAAATTTGTTTAAAAATATTTTTTGTTAAATTGCCGTCCAACCTCCATCAACAAAATATTGTTGGCCTGTGGAATATGAAGATAAATCGGAAGATAAATATAAGACCATACCAACCATATCTTTAGGTTTTGCCATTCTTCTTAATGGTGTTCTTTCTGAATAACGTTTTACAAATTCAGAATCATGGTTATTCTCAACACCACCTGGAACAATAGTATTAACCCTTATGCCTTTTTCTCCCCAATAAGTAGCTAGCCATCTTGTAAGGCCATGTACGCCAGCTTTTGCCGCAGCATAACTGGCTAAAGAATTAAAAGGCATATCTTGATAAATACGATGATCTGGTCCAACTACTCCATAGGTACTTGAAATATTTATAATTGAACCTCCACCACTATTTATCATTAATTTCCCTGCCTCTCTTGAAACTAAATATACTCCGGTTAGATTTACTCGTAAGTTTTTTTCCCATATTGCTAACTTTGAATCTTCAAAACTAGTAAAAACCACACCCTCTCTCATTAAATGTTCACCTGTTGCAGCTGCATTATTAATAACTACATCCATCTTTCCAAATTCCAAATTTATTTTTTTAAATATCTCTATAATTTGATCCTCATAAGATAAATCTAATTCCATTCCAAATATTTTTAAAGATTCATTTTGAGATAATTTTTCAGCTATTATCTTAGGCTTAGTTTCTTTTAGATCGGCCATTATTACTATTGCACCTTGACTAGCCAATTCCTTGCAATATGTCTTACCCAGTAAACCAGTACCTCCTGTAACTAAAATGACTTTATCTTGCAGATTAAACATTATGAGTTTGTTTACAGATAGTATGATAGTTTACCTATATTAAATTACTCTTCAATTAATAACTAAGATAATATTATATTGTTGGACTTTCATGATTAAACAATATTCCGTTACAAGCATAAATCCCATAAGCTTCTCTATAGTTTATTGTTATCCAGTAAGCATATAATTTTGCAACACCATATGGACTCCTTGGATAGAAAGGTGTGGTCTCATTTTGGGGCGATTCTTGAATCTTTCCATAAAGTTCACTTGTACTTGCTTGATAAAATTTAGTTTTCTTAGTAAGTTTTAATATCCTTATAGCTTCCAAAATTCGAAGAGTGCCAATTGCATCGCAATTAGCTGTGTATTCAGGAGTGTCAAAACTTACGGCAACATGACTTTGCGCCCCCAAATTATAAATCTCATCAGGTTGAACATTTTGAAGAATTCTTATTAGATTTGTGCTATCAGTTAAATCTCCATAATGCAGGGTTAGGTTTGGTGAATACTCATGAGGATCTTGGTAGAGATGATCAATTCTTTCAGTATTAAAGCTACTCGATCTCCTTTTGACTCCATGCACTTCATAACCTTTTTTCAAAAGAAATTCAGCAAGATAACTTCCGTCTTGACCTGTGATCCCTGTTATTAATGCTTTCTTAATTGATTTCATTTAATAGTGTTTTGCAAAACAAGGTTTTTTACGATTTTCGACCATAATTATCATCATATCTGTAAATATCATCTTCACCCAAATATGATCCAGATTGAATCTCTATTAATCTTAAGGGAGTTTCTTGGTTGTTTGATAACCTATGTTTTGCTCCAGAAGGGATGAATGTGCTTTGGTTTTCTTTTAATGTTATTTTTTTATCATTAATTTCAATATTGGCTTCTCCATTGAGAATAATCCAATGTTCGGATCTAAATTTATGTTTTTGCAAGGAAAGAGATGAATATGGCTTTACTAATAGTTCTTTTATTTGCCAATTAGACCCTTTTTCTATTGAGTTGTAATAACCCCATGGCCTGAATACTTTTCGATGTTCAGTTCCTTCTGACCTATTTTCTAAATTCAAGTGACTTACAACATCTTTAATTTCTTCGGAATAATTATGATTTGCAACGAGTGTTGCATCGTTTGTTTGAACTATTATCAAATTCTCAGTTCCAATAGCTACTAATAATTTATTTTTACTATTTAAATAGCAATTTTTTACACTTCTGACTTTAATGTCTCCAATAACAGAATTTCCATTTTTATCCTTTTTTTCTAAATTCCATAAGGACTTCCAACTCCCAACATCACTCCACCCAACGTTGAATGGTATTACATAAGCATTATCAGTTTTTTCCATTACTGCATAATCAATAGATAAATTTGGACATTTTTTAAAAGACTGTTTTTCTAGCCTTTGAAAATCAAAATCTTTTGAAGAATTTCTAATCGATAATTTGCAATACTCTAATAATCTTGGTTGGAATTTTTCTAATTCTTTTAATATTGTGCTTGCTTTGAATAAGAAGATTCCGCTATTCCAAAAAAAACGTTCATCTTTTATATAACGTATTGCCTTTTCTTTATTTGGCTTTTCAATGAAACGATTTATTTGAACAGATTCTAAAGAATTATTTTTTATATTTTCAATTGCTTCAATGTAACCGTAACCAGTTTCGGGGATAGTAGGTTTAACTCCGAAGTTTACTAATTTATCACTGTTTGCAGTCTTCATACCAACCTTTATAATCTCAATAAATTTTTCTTGATCTTCAATCTCATGATCTGAAGATAATATTAATAAAATAGGGTCTTTATTTTCTTCTATTGCTTTTAAAGCCGCGATAGCAATTGCTGGGGCAGTATTTCTTCCTTCAGGTTCTAAAATAATCGCCTTTGGCTTGACCATAATCTCTCTCATTTGCTCCGCCACGATAAATCTTTGTTCTTCATTACAAACAATAAGTGGGTTTTGAATATTTTTTATACCAAATAATCTATTTTGAGTTTTCTGCAAAGAAGAGTATTTACTAGTTAAGTTAAATTGAATATATTGTTTAGGAAAATTTTTTCTTGATAAAGGCCAAAGCCTTGTACCAGAACCACCTGATAATATAACTGGTTGTAGAATAATATTCTCGGACAAAATGTTAGTTTTTTTATAACTATACAGTTTATTTTTTCAAGAGATAATTATGTCAAAGAGAGCAAATAAAAAAGAGCAAGAAATTAGGGTTAATCATGCGGCTAATTTAGCGGCTGAAGTTCAAAGCTTTAGTTCGATCACGTCCCATGTGGCCGAAATATATTCGATTTCCCGCTGCCAAGGTAGGAGAATCACAAGTGCAGCCTACCATTTGATAAAAGATGACATTGAAGGCATGGACTTAAACCTCCCTGAAATGTCCGCAAAGTTACTAAATACTCTTAACAAAGCATGTATTTGGCCTTAAAAAAGGGTAATTACAGCGCAGTGGCAGCCAATGGAAAAGTACTAATGAGACTTATTGGTTTAGATACTCAAAACGTAAATCATCAACACAGATTTAAACATGGAAGATTGTCAGCCTACTACTAAATCAATTCTTGAAATTCAATGGAGCCAAGGGGATTTGAACCCCTGACCCCCTGCATGCCATGCAGGTGCTCTACCAGCTGAGCTATGACCCCATTTCCATTAAACAACAGTCATATCAATTAATCTCATCAAAAGATTTTCAACTGTTGTAATATATATATCCTACTTTAAATTCCATGATTAATCAATTCAAGACTTGATTTAATTGCCGCTATTTTTATTAATTTAAATTATTGAATAATTCTTATTTTTTTCAGAATTTATTTAATTCAAAAAATAAGCATTTTGCAAAATAATTATTAGCTTCTTCTAAATAATGTTTGTTTTTAGGATGCTCATATTTCATTACAGATAAATCAATTGAATTTATATCGTTAGAAATACCAAGTTTTGTTTTCATGCATCTGGCAATTGAATAGGAGCTGATATATTTATCTTTAAAAAATTTCTCCATGGTTTGCTCAACTGGATTAATAAGAATTCTTCCTGGAAAAGCAACATCTCTCATATAAGGAAATCTGGTTATAAAACAAATTTGGTCTATAGAATTACAATTCGATAAGTACTTTTTAATGAGCTTTATTTGCAAATTAAGACTATATTTATTTTGATTATTTTTTTCATATTCAATATTATTTGCCATATATTCAGATAATGGCTTAGAAATCTTTGCTAAGTGTTGATAGTACTTGCCTTTTGTTTTTATTGATAATTTAAAATTATTATAGATTTCCTTGAAAATACAAATTAATGAAGTAGGTCCAAGGCATATTTTATTTTTTTCTTTATCAATTGCTCTAGCAATATCATTTGGATTTGGATTTACTAAAACCAAATCATCATTAATTATCTTGTAATAAGGCTTGAAAGTTTTTTTATCATAAGATTTAGCTAGGCCATCATAACTTAATCCTAGCATTGGAAACATATTTCTTTTTAAGCTATCATCTACAAACATGAGGATGGAGATGTTATTTTTTGATTTATATTTTTCATGTCTAATAACTGATTGGTCAGTACCAAATCCTGGAATACCATAATTAAGCACAGAACAATACAAATCTTCAGAAAGCTTTGAAGACCAACTATCGTTGCCATTTTTTGAATTAAAAGAGTAGGTATATGATCCTCCATATACCTCTAAACATGAATTTTTCATATCATTTTGTGATTTTCTATATCTGTTATCTTCTAAGTTTTTCAACGCAAAGTCTTTAGTAGGCCATCCTGTATTCTCTAGTGTATTTTTACTACTCAATTTAATATCTTTCTCAATTTTTTTTATATCAACTCTGAATAGAGGAGTGCTTTTTCTGTAGTAGCTGTAAATAATTCCTAATAAAAAAAAACCTATTATTAGAAATAAAAAGTTCTTTAATATTGAGTGAATTATCTTTGGATTCATATCTACATATCTCGAATAGATTTTAATGAAATTACTCTAATTAAATTGCAATGTATGTAAAGGGAACTAATACTTGTACTACACTAATTATTGCAATAATAATCAATAGGATAATAAAGAATGTAATAAGTATTGCTTGAGTGGTTGTTGTATTTTTCCATGTTGAGGAAATTAAATGGAAAATTAAATTGAGAAATTTCATTCAAAATAAGCTTTCTAGCAATCCAAAGTCTGTAAAAATATATTTTAGTGGTCTTAATGAACATATCATAAGGCCATCAATTAGATCAAAAGAAGTGGGATCCCCGCTTATGTTCAAAGAAGAATTTGCCAAAATATCTATGTTATCCTTCTCTAAGTAAGTCAAAATTTTATATAGAATTTGATCATTTTCAATAATTTGTAATCTAACTGTTCCATCGACGTGAGTAGTGGGAAAGTTGTTAGAAATGCTTCCATCTATACATTTGCAAGTCGCATTCATATATTTATAACAACCTAATAATTCAGGTCTTAGTTCATAATATTTTTTTGCAGTTGAAAGTTTCATACATGGTGCGGTAGGTCTAAAAGGACTTCTATTCTTGATAACTGTATTCAGAGTTTTTACAGCCTTTTTATTTAGCCCATCACAAATCAAAGATCTATTCCCTAAGGCTCTTGGTCCTGTTTCAGCATTATTCAAAACCGTTCCAATAATTTCGCCATTTTTGATTAAAGATACTATTTTAGCTATCGCATCATTTGAATTACTTGAGATTAATTTGAAGTTGCTTGCAATTATTTGTTTTGATATTAATTTTTGATCGTTGCTGTTAAATCTTGATGGATAGATACTTGGAGTAGGCAAATTTGATATTAAATTTTTCTGATTTTTAAGATATGCATAATAAGATGCCCCAATGGAGCAACCTGCATCCCCTGGGCTTGGCGGAACAATAATTTGATCTACAAAAGGGAGTTCTGCTATCTTACTTATTGCTGCAGAATTTGATGCTACTCCGCCTGAAAAGAGAAAGTTTTTACATCTAGTAATAGAATATGCGTATTTAAAAATTTCACATAAAATTTCGCTTATCTTATCTTGTGCACCCTTAGCGATGTCTGCAAAATGCTGGAAATTATCATCTTCGGGAAGTAATGATAAAAATGGGTTTCTTGGATCTCCAAGCAAATTAATAAGTTTATTGTTAAATGAATCAGTTGGAGAAATATGATATTTAAAATAGCTCATATCTGAAATGATTTTTTTATTTTTGTGATCCCAATAAATTAAATCAGATACTTTTTTGGCAACTGCAGAATCTTTTTTACCGAATGCGGCTAATCCCATTACTTTATATTCGCCCTCGTTAACTTGAAAACCAAGAAAGTCTGTTATTGCGGAATAGAATAATCCCAGTGACACAGGATATTCACAAGACCATAATTCATTGATATTATATACATCATTAACTTTACAAATAGAAGTAGAGCTTCTATCTCCAAAACCATCAACTACAATAGAGCATAAATTTTCCTGAATTTGGGAATATGGTAATGCAGTCAGAGTATGGGAAAGATGATGATCAAGATAAATTAATTTTTCTTCCAAGCCACTAAATTCTTTAGATAAATCTAAAAAGCATGATATTGAACTCTTATCGAAATTTCTACATTGATGCGAGATGAGTGGAAGACTTTGTGGAATATTAAAAGCTGCCACCTGTAGAGGAGTAAGGAAAGCTGTTAAAGGCCTTTCATAAAAAGCGATGCTTTTTATATCACTTTTAGTCAAATTATGGAATTCAAGAATTTTTTTTATCGATCTTTTTGGAAAAGATTTATCTCCCTTTATTCTGCTTAATACTTCTTCTCTATAGTAATTAATTAGTTTACCCTCTTTATCGACTAATGCCGCCGAGGATTCGTGATTATATCCAGTCAGCCCTAGATACATTTTAAATGATTGACTTTGGCTTGATTTCCATTAAATTTATACCTTCTCTTTTGAATCCATTAATATCAATCAAGAGAATTATTCTACTTGCAAGATAAGCCATAAAAAAATAGAGGGGTTTTAAAACTTGATCTAAAAATTTTAAATTCTTATCGTAAAATTTTCTGCCTTTATTCTTAATAGTTTCCCTGATTCTATACATTTTTAATTGCCAAGGTTGAAGCCTTGGGTAGTACTTTAAAAAATATTTTTCTGCCATACCATGATGTCTTAGTTCATCTTTCATTATTTTTAGAATTTGATTCGCATCTTTTTCATCCTTCTTAACAAGTTCAAAAATTTTTTCAAAAGACTGTTTTGCTAATAACTCGTTTGTATATACGTAGGCAATGAAATCTTTTAAGGGCATTTTTTCAATAAGATAACCCTCGCTTGAAACATAGCCTTTTGTTATTAAAGAATTTGCATTAATCCTAAATTTTCTTGCGATTACTGCTGGATATTTTCTTCCTGCCTTAGAAAGTAAGGAAAGAAAAGTCGAAGTATGAAAATATTCATCTTTGGAATGTTCAAAATAACCATAAGCAAGAGATTCTTTATTTGAGGATTTGCAAGCGGCTAGCATTTCAAGAGCAGATCCAAACTCAGCGCAAGCTGTCTCTTGTATAACATCTAAAAATCTATAATTATCCTTTTTCATAGAGATTTCTAAAGTAAAATATAATAATTAAATTTAATTAAATTTTTATATTATGATGGGTTAATTAAAAAAAATTTCCTTAATTTTATCATTAAAAATGAAACTTTTAGGAATGCTAAAAAAAATATCAAAATTTATTATCGCTAACCGTAAATACTGGATTATGCCATTAATAGTTTTCTTAATAGCTTTATTGATTGTATTAGTCACCACAAATGGTTCAGCATTTGCACCTTTCGTTTACACGATATTCTAAATTAAAGAAGATTTAAATGATAAAAAAATCATTATTAATAATAAATTTTTATATTCTTATATCAATTTTTCTTATACCTCCAATATTATTTTCATTCTCTAAAAAATTTTGGAACCTTTTTAATCTTTATAAAATTGACAGGAGAGTTGAGCTTCCACCATATAAAGATAAAACTAAAGCAAAAATTATCTTACAAGAGTTTAAAGACCTAGATTATAAAAGTGAATATAAGTCCTTTATTGGATGGAGAAGGAAACCTTACTCTTCAAAATATACGAATATTGATGGCAAATATCAAACTAGAGTTTCTTTTAATGAGCAACTTAATAATTCAGTATGGTTTTTTGGAGGATCTCCTATTTGGGGAACCGGGGTTTCTGATTATTCAACAATACCAAGCTTTTATGCAAAGATTTCAGGTGAGAAAGTATTTAATTTTGGAGAAACAGGATGGACCTCAAGGCAGTCCTTAAATCAACTAATTAGCTTAATTGGAGACGGTATAAAACCTAAAAAAGTTATTTTTTATTCTGGAATAAATGATTTTATTGCTGGTTGCAGAAGTAAAAATAAATATATAGTTTCTCATGGACTGGAGGCAGAATTTAGTGATAGCCTTAAGAAAAATACAATAACTTTCGTTTTGAAATGGCTGTTTGAACCTTATTTTTATCTAATAAGAAAATATTCCGAAAAACTATATCAATATAATAATTGTCTGGAAGACGGAAAAATAGCTGAATTTATTTCTGATCACTATATAAATAATTTATTTAGCGCATTTCTTCTAAGTAAAAATTATGATGCTGATTTTTTGTTTATACTTCCACCAACTGTATATACTTCAACTTCGCCCTCAGAATATTTAAATATTGATAATAGGACAAAGAAAATAAATTTAAAAATATTTAATTTAATAGTAAAAAAAGTCAAAGAAAGATGCTTTACTGATAAACAATTTTGTGAAAGTTTTCAAGATGGGAGTACTTGGTTGGATGTAAAAAAAGAGGTTTTTATTGATAATTATCATATAAACGATGAAGGGGCCTATCAAGGATTGATGCTGGTTTAGATAAATGTATATATCTTGGAAATTTGAACTCTAAGAGAGATTGGGGGCATGCTAAAGATTATGTAAGAATGCAGTGGTTGATGCTTCAACAAACTGAGCCTGAAGATTTTGTTATTGCTACAGGAAGGATGGAAACTGTAAGAAAATTTATAGAAATATGTGCTAAAAAACTTAAATGGGATACAAACGCTGATGGTAAGGGAATTATATGGGAAGGTACAGGACTTGAAGAAGTTGGGAGGAGAGCAGATACTAAAGAGATAGTTATTAAAATAGATCCAAGATATTTTCGTCCGACTGAAGTAGAAGAACTAAGAGGAGATTCTCAAAAAAGCTTTAAGAAACTGGGATGGGAACCTGAGTTTACTCTAGAAGAAATGATTGAAGAGATGATCAAGGAAGATAAAAATAAAGCAATGCAGGAATCTTTTCTAAAAAAAGAAGGGTTTCAGATTTCAAGCAATTTTGAATCTCCCCCAACTAATAAAAATTAAAATTAAAGTAGAAATGATAAATAAAAACGAAAGAATTTTTATTGCAGGAGCCACTGGTATGGTTGGTAGCGCAATTAAGAGGGCATTTTTAAAAGAAAACTCTGAAGTAAATGGAAGTAATCATATATTACTTACACCTTCTAGAAAGGAACTAGATCTTTTTGATTTAGTTGCAGTAAAAAATTGGTTTCTTAAAAACAACCCCACAGTTGTCATAATAGCTGCAGCAAAAGTTGGCGGTATTTACTCTAATATGGTTTATCCAGCAGATTTTTTAATTAAGAATTTAAAAATACAAACTAATTTAATTGAATCTGCTTATTTGAATAAAGTTAAAAGATTATTATTTCTAGGGAGTAGTTGTATTTATCCTAAATTTTCGGAACAACCAATAAAGGAAGAATCTTTATTGAAAGGTTCTCTTGAAAAAACAAATGAATGTTATGCAATTGCAAAAATATCAGGTCTCAAACTTTGCGAATCAATGAGAAGCCAATTTGATTTTGATGCAATTTCTTTAATGCCCACAAATTTATATGGACCCAACGATAATTATCATCATGAGAATAGTCATGTTATCGCATCTTTAATAAGAAAATTCTTAACTGCAAAAGCAAATAACTTTTCTTCAGTTACTTGCTGGGGAACTGGTAATGTTTATAGAGAATTTATGCATGTAGACGATCTTGCAGATGCAATTATGTTTTCATTAAAATATTGGAATCCAGATCATGAAAATTCTCCAAAAGATATTTATGGGAATCCACTTAACCATCTAAATGTTGGGACAGGTAAAGATATAACTATAAAGCAACTAGCAGAAATGATATCTAAGATTACTAATTTCGATGGAAATATAATTTGGGATGGATCAAAGCCAGATGGAACTCCTAGAAAAACTTTAGATGTTTCTCAAATAAATAATTTAGGTTGGAATGCAAAGATTGATTTGTCTTTTGGATTACGAAATACTATAGATAATTTAGATAAATTAGATTTTTCAATTAAATAAAAAAATAATCAACTTTATGCCCAACAGCCTTTATTCTGATTATGAAAACTTCTTCAAGATAAAAAATAATCTAATATTTTGGATTAGCAACTTAAATTTGTGGAAAACTGAAAAATATAGATAAATAAATTAATACCAAAATCAAAGGGAATTTTATAAATATAAAATCTAGGTATTTAGAGGAAATCATAATTTACCTTAGTAAAGGTAAATATTTTTTTGTTTGAAGTTTATAAATACTGTAAGCTTTACCAAATTTACGAACCAAAGTCTTTTCCTCGAAATAAGAACCAATATCTATATAGAAAATTATAGAAAAAAGATTGGCAATAAAAATATCTAAATAAATAGTTTAGAAGTTATGTAAACTAAAATAATTCCAAGATACATAGGATGTCTTATGTACCTATAAAGATAAGTTTTATCTATAACTTGAGTCATTTCATTATTTGCTCCTAGTTTAGTAAAGAATTTTTTTAATTGGGTAATACCTGTAAAAATTCCAATGTCAAAATGAAATACGGTTATAATTAGGAAAATATTTGCTATTCGGTTTAGAAAATATATACATATCTCTTTATCAGGGGATATAGAATAAAAGTAACCGATGGTTTTTAAATTTCTTATTAAGTCATAAATTAAAATAAAAATAATACATTGGGAAATGAAATGAATAAAAGTATAGAAATATTTTTCAAAATTTCTGTCAAACAAATCTTTTATGATTTTTTTAAAAAATGGTCTAGCCATTAATGAATGCTGTAAACCACAAATTGTCCATAATATAAAGCAGTAAGTAGCACTCATAAAATTTAATCAGAATGAACCCACTTAATTGTTTTTTGATTTAAGAAAGCACTTATAAAAAACCAAAATATCGGATTTGTAGAAATATTTAAATAGGAAAGGAAATTTTTTGATAAATGATTAAATAAATCGTTTAAATT
>QCLW01000031.1 GCA_003214235.1 Prochlorococcus sp. AG-418-F16 | reverse complement strand
GTCCTGATAATCTCAGGAAATTATTTGAAATATATCAAGATGAAGCAAATTTATTAATTGAAAAGAAGCTAACTTACCCTGCGCTTGATTATGTTTTAAAGTCTAGTCACACCTTTAATTTGCTTGATGCTAGAGGCGTAATATCTGTAACTGATCGTGCTCAATATATTGAAAAGATTCGAAAATTAGCAAGAGAAGTTGCGTCTTCTTGGATGGAAGAGAGAAATGCTTTGAATTTTCCCTTATTAAAAAATACTTTTTAAATAATTATCTCAAGTTAAAGATTATGTAAAATTTGATACGCCAAAGTGAATCTAATATCTCTACCTAAAAAATTTGCCTTAGATACAATTTAACTACCCATTTCTATGGGTATTTTTAGTGTGAGGTAAAATGAAACTCTTCCAACAAATGTTGGTTGCAGGCGCTTCGTTGAGTTTATTAGCTCCAGTTGCAGCCCAAGCTTCCGACGTTGTCAATTTAGAAGAAATGAACAGCTACGCTCGTAGCAGATCAAAATCTTCAAGATTAGACAGTAAAACATTCATTAACGAAGTTAGTGAAGATATCGCAAATCTCAAAGGTCGTGTTGATGGCCTTGAGGTTAAACAAAATGAATTTGAAGCTGGCAGCTTCTCAGATACAACAACTCTAAGTGGAAGTGCTGTTTTTGCTGCTACTGCAATAGATGGTGCTACAAAAGTTAATGCTGCTGCTAGTGAATCTCTTCAAACCATGTATACATATACAATGGATTTGAACACAAGTTTCACTGGTGACGATAATTTATATGTACGCCTAAGAACTGGTAACGGAAAAGTAGAAACAAAAGATGCCAATGACAATGTCACTTCTAAAGGAAGTTTTTATGAAAAAACAGCTTTCTATCATACCGACACTTATTCAGGTGGTTTAGATGCACTAGCTGTTGATAAAATTTGGTATACAACTCCTATAGGAACTAGTGAAAAATGGACAGCAACATTTGGTCCAAAAATTGAAAACTACTATATGTATGCAGCTCCTGTTTCGATCTATAGACCAGGATTTCACAAGGCTTTTAAGTTAGGAAGTCTTAGTGGTGCATTTGGTGCTAGTACAAAACAGGGTGTTGGTGTTAAGTATGTAGGTGATAATGGTTTCGCAGTAAGTTCTAATATTGTCTCTGAAGGTGGAGCAACTACTGATGGGCTCTTTACAAAAGAAGATGGTTCTAAGTGGGACACAATGGTTGCTTATACCAAAGATCAATACCATGTTTCTTTGACATTATCCCAACAAGATAAAGATTGGTCATCATTTAGTTATTATGCAACTGATGCCGTTAAAGCTGATCCCCTTTCAGATGCTACTGCTTATGCAGCAAGAGCTTACTGGAGACCACAGGAGTCAGGAACTGCAACTCCTGAGATATCTGTTGGTTATGATGTTATCAGTTTTGATGGTAATTCAGGCGCTAACAAGGTTAAGGATGCGAGTAGTTATTTCGTAGGATTGGGTTGGCCAGATATGTTCCAAGACTCTGACTATATCGGACTTGGTTTTGGTCAACCATTAAAGACTACTGAAACAGTTAATGGTGATGCCGCTACTGATGATGCGATTAGTCCATTTTTATGGGAACTAACTTACTCATTTAAAGTGAATGATTCAGTAACAATGATACCTACAGTATTCGGTGGTACTGACATACAAAGTTCAACTGATCAAGATATCTTTGGGGCTGCGTTAACTACTAAGTTTAAATTCTAAAAATTTAAATTTTTAGTTTTTTATGAAGGGCACTTATGTGCCCTTTTTTTTTATGAATTTTTTTATTAAATCTATAGTTGTTAAATTTTTACCAACAATTTTCTCCTTCTCCAATTGGTACACATACACTTGATTTCTTTGCTTCATCAGCTAATCTTTGTGCTTCATCATCAAGAATAAAGTCTGCATTAATCGACATATCTGTATTCCATTCTTTAAGACCTCCTAGATCGCTTTCGCCTGCTTTTAAACTTAAATTATCAGTTGCAGATATAGCAAGTGCACTAGTAGCTGCAAGAAATAATGAGATTGAATTCTTTTTATTCATTAATAATTTATCTCTGATTTAATGATAATAACTTCAGGGTTTTTTTTCTAATTAATGTATAAAATGATCCATAATTAACTTCCTAATCTTCTTAATAGATTGGAATATGATTTAAAAATTAGGTCAACTTCGTCTGATCTGCCATATTTAGAAAGTAATGATCTACCCGCGGCATCAAGATCGAATAAATATTCTCTTTCTTCAATGCTTTTTACATAGCTTTCAATCCAACCAATAAATACTAATCTCTCCCCATCAATAACTTCTTCTACTGAATGTAAATATGTGCTTGGATAAATTATTATCTCTCCTGCATCAAGTTTAAATTTTTCTTCTGAGTTTAAACTTTCAATTGATAAAGCACCGCCATCATATTTGTTTTTACAATTTAAAAAAATTGTAAAAGATAAATCTGCTCTTCCAGACGACATATATGCATTATCAATATGTCGTCCATATTTCATTCCACTTATGGATTTTGAGAAGATTGTTCCATGAATTTTTTTTGGTAATGCAAAGCTCTTGATTAGTTCATTACTAAGGATTTTTTTTGTAATCAATCCAGACAACTCTATTGATAAATCTGAATCTCTTCTAAGTTGTAAATTATTTTTTACTTTGGCTGCATGCTTCCCTGCGGTTTGTTTGCCATCTTCCCAACATGATTTTTCTTTATCTAAATTTGTCCGAACGATTTCTAATTCTTCAGAATTCAAAAGTTGATGAGTTAAATAATTCATTTTTGATATATAAAATGATACAAATTGATGTATAGAAATTCTCTTTAAAAGGCCTTGTTATAAAGATGGATATAAAGTAACCATAGATACTATTATGAAAAAGTGCAAAATCTTAAAAAACTACTTTATTCAGCACTAACTTGTACATTTTTACTAAATGTTAATATACCTGCTAACTCAACAGAAAAAGAAGTCAAAGTTTATTCTGGGAGGCACTACAATACTGATAGAAGTGTTTATAAAAAGTTTGCTGAAGAAACAGGAATCAAAGTTAGGCTTATCGAAGCGGCAGGAATATCTTTAATTGAAAGATTGAAAAGAGAAGGCAAGAATTCTCAAGCAGATTTAATATTGTTAGTAGATGCAGCAAGAATCACTAATGCTTCTAAGGCTGGATTGCTTCAAAGTGTAGAATCAAAATCTTTAGAAAATGATGTTCCAATAGGACTAAAGGATAAAAGTAAGGAATGGTATGCCTTAACTAGAAGAGTAAGGGTCATGGTGGCTAACCCAAAAGTTGTTGATGTCAGCAAGATTAAAGACTATACAGATTTAGCTGATCCATCTTTGAAAGGTAAAGTATGCTTAAGAAATAGAAAAAGTCCATATAATCAATCTTTAGTTGCTAATCAAATAGTTAACAAAGGTGAATCAAAAACTAAAGCTTGGTTAAGCGGAATGATTTCTAATGTTTCTCAACCTTTTTTCCCTGGAGATATTTCAATAATTAGAGCAGTCTCGAAGAGAAAATGTGGAGTAGGAATTGTTAATCATTATTATGTTGCAAGGATGTTGGCTGGAGTTAATGGCAGGAGAGATGCACTTTATTCGAAAAGAACTACCGTTATTACTCCAAACCCTGCACATGTAAATATAAGTGCTGGTGGGGTAGCGAAATACGCAACAAATAAAGCCGAAGCCATTAAGCTCCTTGAATATTTAGCATCTCCAACTGGAAGTAAAGGGCTAGCAGCGCCTACATTCGAACATCCCTTGAAAGAGGTTAATCAAAATCCTATTGTTAAAGACTTTGGAGAATTTACTCCTGATATCGTTACTGTAGAAGATCTCGGAGACTATAACTCTACTGCAATAAAAATGATGAAAGATGCAAATTGGGATTGAGAATAAAGATAATTGATATAAATTATGATATTTTAATTATTTATTTAATACATAATTAATAAAGTCAGGAGAGGTGGCTGAGTGGTCGAAAGCGAACGATTCGAAATCGTTTAATAGGAAACTATTCGTGGGTTCGAATCCCACCCTCTCCGTACGATTTCAAATCTTACTATTTCATGGACAATAAGGATTCCTGCTAAGAAAACCCTCAAAAATTTAATTATTTAACACTATATGTAAAGGTATTGATACAGATATGTGATAAATATCTTGAAAATAACTCAATTTAGGCCTATGGCTTTACATTTGTTAATAGTAGTGTTACATTAGTTAACAATTACACAACTTCAATGGCTAATTCAAACGTTACTACTGAATCAGGCGGCAGGCAGAATATGTTTCCTACTGAGACACGTCCTTACATAGATGAGTCTGTCTCATACGGCAGTTACCCTCAAAATGCAGAAAAAGTTAATGGTCGTTGGGCAATGATCGGGCTTGTTGCATTAGTAGGTGCTTATGTTTCAACAGGACAAATTATTCCTGGCATTTTTTAATGAGTCCTCTTTCAGGTTTTTTAGCTGTAATGGTATTTTTTACAGCCATTCTCGTCGCTTATCTAACTAAGCAATTTCAAAATGAAAATTCAATCTATTTATCTACCAACCCAATGAAAAAAACAAACACAAAAGTTAAAACAATCGAAAAAGAAAAAATTGTTGCTGAAACTCTTAACGGCAGATTCGCAATGCTTGGACTAATTGCTGCTGTTGGAGCATATCTAACAACAGGTCAAATAATTCCTGGTTTCGTTTAAAAACTTTACTTAAAAATTATTTAAATAAAAATGGAAAATTCAAAAACAACCTATTGGCAAAATGCCGAGAGAACTAACGGAAGAATGGCAATGATGGGCTTTTTTGCCCTAGTTGTAAATTATGGCTTATTCGGCTGGATAATCCCTGGAATCTTTTAAAATGAATTTAGGCTTACTTTTTCTTAAAGTAAATACTTTGGGTGTAATAACCTTATCCGAACTTGATTGGATAACCAATCATCAAACTGAATTTTCAAGATTAGATATGGCTTTAGTTATTAAGATCGGCCGTATTATGGATTCTGGAATTGTCGAAATTGGTAATAGTCTTCCTATTTAATTTTTCATAGATAGATCGTCATGAATGTTTGCCAATAGGGATACTGGCAAACACTTTTTTAATGAAGAAATTTCTAAGGTATAAAAAAAAGAGATTGTTTCTTAGCTAAAAACAATCTCTCTGTTACCTAATTCTTACATGAAAATTTCAAGTAAGCTCATAAATTTTAACTGATTTTTTCTAATAGTAAATACGTAAAAATGCTTTTATTAATTATCTTTTTAAACCTCCCCTTTTTATCCATAGAAACCATGTGACCCAAATAGGAGGGAGAAATCTAATTAAAAAAGAAATCTTATATATATAAAATGGGGCATTATCACTTTGAAATAAATTAATCAAAAAAGTAGAGATAGTTATCCAAAGTAAAATTAAGAATACATTCGCTCCTAATAATGCGAACTTATTTTGTTTGAATATTTTTGGCATAAAATAAATTGTGTATATTCTTAATTTTAAATAGCCTTGGAAAATTAAATATACTTTTTCAAAAAAACTTCAAATTTAAAACCCATATCCAAATAAAAAAAATACTAAATTTTAATCCCTCTCCAAATAACATTCCAAAAGCAATAGGAGGTGAAAATATTAAAAAAAGAATAGAAAATAAACAAAAAAAAGCAAAGGATCCTCTAATCATGAAATTCTTTCTTTTTTTTCTTCTGAGATTTTTTAAGGTATTCCACTCCCATTCGATAAACCTATAGAACTTTTCTGATAATAAAAATAAATACTTCATTAAAATAGTATTAGTTTCTATCGACTTTTACTATTTATAAAATTAAATTCTCTTGTTAGCAATAAACCTTAGCCCCTTTTTCAGAAAGATAATAAATTCTATTTTCTGAACTTATAAAGAATGTTAAGCCTTTATATTGTGATCTTCTAAATTTTTCTAATCTAAATTTGTGTAAATCCCAATTATCTGTACTTATATCAGGATTAATTTCTTGTTCTTTTAAACAAGGTATATGAGGTGGACTAATTATTGTTTTTTTTTCTGAACTTTTGTTTCGTTTTGAATAAAAAAATAAGATAAATAAAAGTACTGAAAAAACAATTAGCAAAATAAGAATTAATAAAATATTTGTCATAGTGACTTTTTCTAATTTGAAAAAACTTTATTTTGTGAAATCAAGAGCTTTTGATAATTACCTTTTTAAGTAAGTAAAAAATCCTATTTTTATATTCTTGTATTTTTGAATACTTATCAAGGGTTTATTTAAATCAGATTATAAAATGAGTCGCATTTTCTACATGACTCAAAATTCCATGAATACTCCTTATGCAAAAAGAGTAGCTGAAAAATTTAGAGAGGCTCAAAACTACTTAAAAACAAACGGTTTTAGTAGATCAACTAAACACTTATTAGAAGATATTGAAAATACCGTTGAAAAATAAAAGTAGATTTACAAAAATTTTTTTTCTAAAAATGATTGTTTTTAGATGCCTTTAAAATTTTAGTTAGTTTTAATAACTTTGAAAAGAAAACTTTTGACCACCAATGCTTGCTTCATACATTAAGCCACCTTTAGAAAATGTAAATACTGCCGCCCCATTACTATAATCTGCAGAAGCATTTAGTCCTTCTGTAATCAATGCTGCGCTAGCTGATGCATCAAATTCAAAATTACCTTCTGTAAATCTATTTAGATCATTTTTATTTTGAAAAAATATTATTTGGCTAAAAGCTTGAGCGCCTAACTGAAACCCAACGGATAATTGAGTTAAGGTAGCAGTACCAATTAATTTGTTATCTTCAAAAACTTCCCCGCTACCTCTGGCCCCTCCTATGCCAATACCAACTTTACCAACATTAGGAAAAACAACATATCCTTTGGCTTCCTTAAAATATGGTTTTAATCTTTTTATTTTCTTGAGTTTTTTTAAAGCATCTATTGTTTTAAAATTTGCTTTTTTTTCTAAATTTGAATTTTTATTAATTTTCCATCCAATTAATAAATCATTTATTCTAGAAGCAGATAATTTGGAATTCGCTTTGATAGGTTCATAAAAAAAACAAAAGGAAGAGTAAAGCATTATTGAGGCAAGTATATTAAATAGTTTCATAAATTTAGGCAGCCAAATCTTCTTTGTTATCAAAGTCATTACTTTTAATCATTCCAAAATCATCCAAACCATTAACTATTTTTCTTGATACAAAATCAAAATCATCTGACCCTGAAGGGTCAAAAATATCTGCCAAGATAGTTGCAACTAAGAAATCGTCAAAATCTGATGCTTTTTTAACCATTAATAATATTAGAAATTGTTAACTCACTTTTATCTTATTTTTTGCAAATAAGAAAGGTCTAATTAGCTTCATTTATAAAAGTTCGATAAATTTTAATTAATTAAATAAAATTTATGAAATTTTTTATATTATCCATATTTATATTCAGTCTTTTTGTTCCTGTATTTTCAGAAGAAAATAAAAAATATAATAAAGAAAATTTTGATGAAATTAAAATTATGAAAATTAAATACTTAAATAAAAAATTAGATTGTGTAAATAATTCTAAGAATTTTAAACAATTAAAGAAATGTTGGAAAAAGAAGAAATAAAAAATTAATTAGCATCAATTGGATCTATGTCTTCTAAACCCTTTTTTAATTCTTCTAGTAATTTTGATTTGCCAACAGCTATTAATTTTAATGTGTCTTGATACATTTTAGTTTGTAAGTCTGCAGCGTTAATTCCTGCCACTAATTGTTTAACTGGATCAGGCAATGAATCCATATAATATTCTGAACCTTCAAATTTTAATTTTCTTTTTTGTTCATTAGAGCCAGAATCTGTCATTGTTTAGATAATATTTTTCTAAGGTTATTATAACTAATGTGAATCAAGTTAATAATGTTATTAAACTTGCAAATTTCTATTCAAATAAAGGGCTTTTTAATTAATGCATTTTTATGAAATAGAAAGAAATAATGGCTTCACATTAATAGAGTTAGTAATAGTAATGGGAGTATTGGGAATACTTTCATCAATAGCCATACCATCTTTCTTAACTGTTATTGAAAAGACTGCAGATAGAGTTGTTAGGACAAGTCTTTTGCAGTCTTTTAAAGAATGTCAAATAGATATCATTAGTGATGAAGAAGTTCCAACATTCCAATTAGATATGGGAACCGTCAGAAGAAATGGCTATTATAAGTTTTACCAACAATATGATTACATCCCAAGAAAAGATGGATCAATTCCTCCAACTAAACTTGGGAATTGCATTGGTCCTTTAGGTCCTCATAGATTAGGAGTTAGGAAAATAAAAGGGGAAAATAAGAATGGAGAACTATGGATAAATTTAAGTACTGGAGAAAGAACTGAGAAGGGAAAATTAAAGTGGTAATAACTTAAAAAGAAAAGTTGAAAATTAATTTCTAAATATCAAATTTAGCTTTAAATAGAGACATTCACTTGTTCTTTAGTATCTACTACCGATTCTTTATTAAGAGAAGCTAATAGATGATTGTTTAAATCTTCAAATATAGGTTGTTTTTCATAATCAATATCACTGCTTCCTAAGGCCTCCAAATTATTAAGCTCATATCCAGAATCTAAAGAAATTCTCTCAAAAGATTCTAATGAATTATTTCCTAAAATCAATTGGTCTTCAAAGAATGAATCATCTTCTTGACTATTGCCCAAATCTTCTGAAGCGAAAATTGCTTGAACAAATTCTCTTGTTAAACCATCAGTACCTGTATAAGAACCTTTTGCATTTATAGTATTACCCTCAATTTGATCATCCATAATCTCAGCTATCAATGAAATAGATTCGATTCCAACTTCATTTAAAGTTGAAAGTTCTCCATAATCTGAAATACCATCAGAATTAAGGTCTTGCCAAATTCTTACTTGATCAAATAGTTCATCTTGATAATTAATTAAATCATCATTATTGGAATCGATACTATTTAATGAATCTAATGAAGAGATAAATGAACCAGAATTAAAGTGTTCTGAAAATACTTCTGACATATCATTTATAAATCCATCATTATTAATATCCATAACAAGTAATCCATCATCAGGAGCTGTCCATCCTGTTATTTCTAAATCCCCATCAACATCTACATCAAATAAAACTTCTTCTTTTGTACTTAAAAGTTCAATTCCATCATTATCAAGATCAAAGATTAATGGGTCGTTACCATCGCAATTGTTCTCATACCAGGCAATGGTGTCGTCATTTTCAGAGGTGGAAACTATATCTAGATCACCATCTCCATCCAAATCTCCTACAAATATAGAACTTGCTCCATCTGCACTTGTTGCTATATCAACAGCAGTAAATGTTGGATCTGCTCCTCCGTTATTTTCATACCAGGCAATGGTGTCGTCAAATGCAGAAGCAGAAATAATATCTAAATCACCATCTCCATCTATATCTGCTATAGAAACATCATGAGCACCATCTGCACTGGTGGCGATATCTGCGGCAGTAAATGTAGGATCTGCTGCTCCATTATTTTCATACCAGGCGATTGTATCATCAGCAGCAGAAGCAGAAATAATATCTAAATCTCCATCTCCATCTATATCTGCTACATGAATAGCTTGGGCACCGTCTGCACTGGTGGCGATATTTGCGGCACTCCAACTAGGATCAGCTGCTCCATCATTTTCATACCAGGCGATGGTGTCATCATCATGAGAAGCAGAAACTATATCCATATCTCCATCTCCATCCATATCTGCAACGAACATTTTGGATGCTCCATCAGCACTTGTAGCAATATCGGCTGCAGCCCAGGTTGGATCTGCTGCACCGTTATTTTCATACCAGGCAATTGTGTCATCGGCCCTAGAAGATGAAACTATATCCATATCTCCATCTCCATCCATATCTGCTACAAATATTTTGGATGCTTCATCAGCACTTGTAGCAATATCGGCTGCAGCCCAGGTTGGATCTGCTGCACCGTTATTTTCATACCAGGCAATGGCGTCATCATTTGCAGAGGCAGAAACTATATCTAAATCTCCATCGCCATCCATATCTGCAATAAATATGCCATTAGCACTATCTGCACTTGTAGCTATATCTGCGGCAGTAAATGTTGGATTTACAGCTCCATCATTCTCATACCAAGCGATCGTATCATCGTGCATTGAGGCAGAAATAATATCTAAATCGCCGTCTCCGTCCATATCTGACAAATGTACATCCATTGCTCCATCGGCAGTTGTTGCTATGTCTGCTGCGGTGAAACTTATAGCCTCATCGTCAGTAATTGTTAATATCGCCTCTGAATCACTAATAGTTGCATTAGATGCATTTGATAATGTTATTTTTACTGTCTCATCTCTTTCATAAATAGTATCTGCAGCAACTGGAACATTAAATGTGGCTGAGGTTGTTCCTGCCGCAATTGTTAAAGTTCCAGATGCGGATGTGTAATCGGAGCTTAATAATGCAGTCGAGGGTGGTGGATTATATAAATGCAACGAAATTTTGTTATCGTTGTGAGAACTTGCAACAAAATCAAGATCCCCATCACTATCAACATCTCCGACAAATAAATTGTGAGGCTTATCAAAACTTGTTGTTATAACATTTGGATTTCCCCAACTTGGATTTGCTGCTCCATCATTTTTAAACCAGGCAATCTTGTCGTCATTCATACTATTGGCCAAAATATCTAAATCTCCGTCTTGATCTAAATCAAATACTTCTATCTGTTTCGCTCCATCAAGTTCAGTTGAAATTGTTGTTGCTGACCATGATGGATTTGCTGCTCCATTATTCTCATACCAGCGAACAGTATCATCAGTAAATGATGCAATAACAATATCCATATCTCCGTCAGAATCCATATCATCCACATGGATTCCATGCGGACCAGAAACATTTGTTGCGATATCAGCAGCGGCAAATGTTGGCTCTGCTGCGCCGTTATTTTCGTACCAGGCAACGGTACTATCATCTATTGAGGTTGAGATAATATCTAAATCTCCATCAGCATCCATATCAGCAATAAATACTTCATGAGGATTATCTGCACTAGTCGCTATTACTGTTGTCGCAAAGGTTGGGTCAGCAGCTCCATTATTTTCAAACCAGGTAATTTCATTATCAATACCAGAGGCAGAAATAATATCTAAATCTCCATCGCCATCTATATCTGCAACATCAACATCATTTAATCCATCTGTACCTGTACTAATAGTTGTTTTAGTGAATGAAGGATTTGCCGCTCCATCATTCTCATACCAAGCAACGCTGTCTCCGTAGAATGACCCACCGACAAAATCTAAATCTCCATCTCCATCTATATCAGCAATATGGACAGCTTTTGCTCCGTCAGCTGAGGTATCAATACTGGCTTGAGTCCAAGAACTTCCATTATTTTCTAACCATCCAAACGTATCATTAGTTAAACCTGCATAAACGATATCTAGATCTCCATCGCCATCCATATCTCCAAGTTCTACTCCCTCTGCATCAGTTACGTTGCTTACAAGCGTTGTACTCGTGAAACTTGGTGATGAATCATCAGTAGTTGCATAATCAACAGTGATATCTCTCGTAGCTGCAGCAGAAAGAGTGACTGTAAATGTTGCATTTGCAGCATTCTCGTTAGAAGTAGTTACATCTGCAATTGTTAAAAGATGATTACCTGAAGCTCCTTGGTTTTCATACCAAGCAATCGTATCGTCGTTCCAAGAAGAAGAGACAATATCTAAATCTCCATCGCCATCAATATCTCCCACAAAAACTCCATTAGCGCTATCTGCAGTAGTAGATATATCAACAGCAGTAAAGCTTGGGTCATTAGCACCGTCATTTTCATACCAGGCAATTGTGTCATCATTTACTGAGGCAGATACAACATCTAAATCTCCATCGCCATCTATATCTGCGGCAAAAACATCTGCTGCTGCATCAGCACTCGTTGCAATAACTCTCTTCGTCCAACTAGGATTCGCTGCACCATCACTCTCGTACCAGGCAATCGTGTCGTCATTACCAGAAGCAGAGAGGATGTCCATATCTCCATCGCCATCTAAATCAGCAACATATACTTGTTCGACTCCATCTGCATTGGTTACTATATTTGCTGCAGTAAAGGAAGGATCAGCTGCGCCGTTATTTTCATACCAAGCAACGGTGTCATCTAGTTGAGAAGCTGAGACAATATCTAAATCTCCATCCGCATCCATGTCTGCGACGTAAACACCGTGAGCACCATCTGCACTTGTAGCTATAACTGCTTTAGTAAATGAAGGATCTGCTGCTCCATTATTTTCATACCAGGCAATGGTGTCATCTAAATAAGATGCAGAAACAATATCCATATCTCCATCGCCATCAATATCGGCAACATATACGTCATAAGCACTATCTGCATTGGTTACGATGTTCGCCGCTGTAAATGATGGGTCTGACGCTCCATCATTTTCATACCAAGCAATTGTATCGTCATTCATAGAAGCAGAAACTATATCTAAATCTCCATCTCCATCCATGTCTGCGACATGTACACCCTCTGCTCCATCGGCACTTGTTGCAACTACAACTTTCGAGAATGACGGATTTACTGCTCCATTATTTTCATACCAAGCAATTGTGTCATCAGCATTAGAAGCCGAGACAATATCTAAATCTCCATCGCCATCAATATCTGCAACATAAACATCTTGAGCATCATCGGCATTAGTAACAATATCTGTTGCTGTCCAGACAGTTGTTTCGTCATCTGTGATTACAACAGAACCAGTTGCATCACTGATAGTAGTATTAGATGGGTTAGATAAAGTTAAAACTACTGATTCGTTATTCTCAGTGATTAAATCCTCAGCGACGGTTACTGTAAATGTTTTAGTTGTTTCTCCAGCACTAAAAGTAAGTGTTCCACTTGTAGCTGTGTAATCACCACCAGCTTGAGCCATTACGGCTGTATCATTATTCTGTGCTGCATCTGATTCAAACCAAGTATTTTTGTTATTAGCAGCTCCATTAGCAGAAACAAGATCAATATCACCATCATTATCTAAATCTCCAGCAAATAATCTAAACCCTTGATCGATGCTTGTTGAAATATCTCTTTTAGTAAATGAGGGATTTGCTGCTCCATTATTTTCGAAAAATGCGACAGTATCATCATTATCTGATATTGAAATAATATCTAAATCACCATCTCCATCAAAATCTTGAACGGAAACATCACTAGCTCCATCCTCTGAAGTTGATAGTTTTGTAGTTGTCCAACTAGGATTAGCAGCTCCATCATTCTCATGCCAGGCGATTGTATCATCACCTTGAGACGCAGTGATTACATCCAAATCTCCATCATTATCAATATCCGCGATATCAACTCCGAAGGGATTCATAATATCTGCCTGAGCCGCAATTGTTGAAGCACTCCAACTAGGATTATCAGCTCCATCATTCTCATACCAACTAACTGAATTAGTTTGACTGGCAGTTACAACAAAATCCATGTCCCCATCTGAATCAATATCAGCAAATTTTGCTCTTCGATGCTGCGTATATCCAGCATTTATGTTTGCTGCACTCCAACTAGGATTATCAGCTCCATCATTCTCATACCAAGCCAAACTTGCATCATATGAAGTAGTTAATATATCCATATCCCCATCCCCGTCCATATCTTCAACTTGGACATCATATGCTCCAGTTGCACTTGTTGTTATATCCGCTGCAGTAAATGATGGGTTGGCAGCACCATCATTTTCATACCATGTAACAGAATTATCACTTACTGAAGCAGAGACTATATCTAGATCGCCATCTCCATCCATATCTGCGACATGAATGCCATATACATTATTTGCAGCATTTGCAATATCGTTTGCACTAAATGATGGATTATCAGCTCCATCGTTCTCCTTCCAAGCAATCGTATCGCTACCGCCAGTAGAAGAGAATGTAATAATATCTAGATCGCCATCGCTATCTAAATCAGCAAGATGAACATCCCTTATCGCATTACTTGCAGATGAAGTAATAGTTGAAGTAGAAAAGTCAACAAAGGAATCGGACGCTGTTGTCGCATAATCAATAGTTATAGTTTTGCCCGATGCCGCAGAAAGAGCAACAGTTACTGTTTTTGTCCCTGTTTGTTCTGTAATTGAAAAGACATCACTATTACTT
>QCLW01000030.1 GCA_003214235.1 Prochlorococcus sp. AG-418-F16 | reverse complement strand
TTGCCGAAAGTTTAATTGATAATTTTCCAATATCTGGTTATGGACTTAGAGTCTTTGTTCCAAGAGTCCAAACAGGTGGTAGGGACCTAATTCCAGATCAATTTAGAAAGGCTGGTTCGCGGGTATTTGATGTTGCTGCATATGAAACTAGATGTCCTGAGGCAATTCCTGCAGATACAATTAATCTTATTTCTAATAAAAAAGCCGATGCAATTATTTTCTCAAGCGGTAAAACCGTATCAAATTCTGCTTTTTTATTAGAAAAAACACTTGGTAAAGAATGGTTAAAATATTTTGATCAAACTAAATTGTTAACTATTGGTCCTCAAACAACAAAAATATGCAAAAAGATTTTTGGAAGAGTTGATAGTCAGGCACAAAAATATACTTTTGAAGGACTGCTAGATGTAGCAATTAATATTTTTAGTTAGACAAATCATTTTTATAATTTTTTTCAACCAAATCTCTAAACCTATCAATATTCGCCTGTAATTCGTTTGTGACCATTTTGCCTAAAATATTTTCTTCCATAAATCGAGCAATCATTTTAGGAAGCTCATATGTTATTGATAAATTTACTGATGTGATTTGGTCACTTTTGCTTTCAAAAACTACAGATCCCTCTGTTGGTAAACCTCCTATAGATTTCCATTTAAGTTTGCTTTTGTCGATCCTTTCCGTAATTTGAGCTTTCCATTTAAACCTAAAACCATTTGCAGCTAATGTCCATTCTGTTAAATCTGGTAATTTTGTGGTTTCTTCATCAACTGTTTTTACAGACTCTATCCAGCTCATCCAAAGTGACATTGAGTCTAAATCACTCCATGTATTCCAAACATTTTCAAGAGGTGCATTAACTACTGTTATTACGTTATGTTCTAGCCAAGTACCCATACGTTAACTAACTGCCAGATTTTTTGCTAATTCCGCTGGCTTCTCTAAAATTGCTGCCGCAGCTAAATGACCACTCATTGTAGCTCCCTCCATAGAGTCTATATAATCTTGTTTAGTATAACTACCAGCCATAAAGAAATTAGATATGGATGTTTTCTGATCAGGTCTAAAAGGTTCCATACCGGGAGATTCTCTATATAGTGATTGTGGAATTTGTACTACGTTACTCCAAAGCAATTTAAGGTTTTCTGAAGATGGGAATAGCCGGCGGACTTCTTTATCTATTTCTTTTGTAATTCTTTCTGTAGATCTTCCCATCCATCTATCACCGGGAGTTAAAACACATTGAAGTAGTGATCCCATATCTTTTTTTCTATAGTCTGCTGGACTTGCTAGTGCTAAATCAGCAAAACAACTGAAAGAAGCATCAGCAGAATATAGAAGGTTATCGAGTCCAGTGGGCGAGTTTCCAGTATTATCTTTTTGTAATTCGGTAACCCAACCGTCGTATCTTAATTGGATTGTGGCTACTGCAACAGCTCTCAGTTTTTTTAAACCTGCAAATTCTTTAAATTGATACCATTCTTTTGGGATTATTTTTTTAATTCCAGGAACATCACATGCAGCTAGAAATTTATCTGCAAATACTGTCTTGGTTCCTTCAGGAGAAGATATTTTTAACTGATTAACTGAATAAGAGGAAGATTCCTTTTCATAAATAATCTCTTCTACCTTATGGTTTAGATGGATCTTGGCCCCTTTGTTTGTGATGTAGTCGACAATAGGTTGTGTTAACCACTTATGAGGAGAACCTTTTAAAAGATTAAGTTTTGAGGCTTCAGTTTTTGAAGCAAACATCATGAAGATAGTTAGCATACATCTTGCTGAAATATCTTTGCAATTGATAAAACCCAAAGCATATGCGATAGGATCCCACATTCTTTCTAAACTTTGTTCACTTCCACCATGATTTAAAAACCATTCTTTAAAACTAATTCTATCTAGATCTCTAATTATTTTCATTGCACCTTCATAGTCTATTAATCCTCTAACAATTGGACTTGTTCCTAAAGCTAGGGCATTCCTGAACTTGTCTACCCAAGTAAGTTGTTCAGTTGTAAAAAACGCTTTTAGTCCATTAAATGGAGCACCTAAGGGGAATCTAAAATCTAAAGATTTCAAATTGCCACCATTATTTATAAATAGATGAGTATGATCTTTCGGGAGTAAATTATCCAAAGCCCCCACTTTTTTCATTAATTTAAATAGATTGGCATAATTATAAAAAAATACATGTAATCCCATTTCTATGTGATTGCCATCTTTATCTTCCCAACTTCCGACTTTACCTCCCCAAAAAGACCTACTCTCATAAATATCTACTTCGTGTCCGTTTTCAACTAAATTGACCGCAGCTGTAAGACCAGCTAATCCAGAACCGACTATAGCAATTTTCACTTTTTTCTTAAATTATAACAAATCAAGTTTGGATATTGTTTGTTCTATGCAACCAATCAATTAAGTTTTTATATTATAAATAGTAGGAAAACTTTGTTTATGGAAAATGTAGTATTTAAACAGGAAATTAAGAATTCTGATGATGGTAAAGGTATTTTAATTACTAATGATGCTATCCAGCAAATTTCAAATTTATTAAAAGGACAAATTGACAAGAAAGCTCTAAGAGTTGGGGTAAGATCAGGAGGTTGCAGTGGGATGAGTTATACAATGGATTTTATAGGAAGTAATGAAATCAATTCCGATGATAAAGTCTATGAATATTCATTGAATTCTGATCAAAGCTTTCAAGTTGTTTGCGATCCTAAAAGTCTTTTATATATATATGGAATGCAATTAGATTTTAGTAAGGAATTAATTGGCGGTGGGTTTAATTTTGTAAACCCTAATGCTTCTCAAACTTGCGGTTGTGGAAGCTCCTTTGCAGTTTAATTAATAATGAATAACGAAATCAATCCCATCGAAGTGGATTTCAATGCAGCTCTATCAAGATATAAGGCTGGGCAAGATTTAATTCCGATAGTCCAAGATTTTCAAAGGATTATACAGCAAATACCAAATCATTTTGCTGCTTGGACTTGTTTATCATGGCTTCAATTACTCTTGAAAAATAATGAAGAAGCTTTGGCAGCTGCCAGACAAGCTGTTCGATTAAATCAGCAAGATCCGCAAGCAAGAATGAATTTGTCTTTAGCTCTTTTGGCTACTAATAATAAAGGTGTTAGGGATCATGTTGAGTTAATAAAAAAAAATGTCTATGATGGTGCCAGATGTTAAAAGTGAGTTGAAAGAATCGGTTGAAGACGGATTTATTAGATATCCAGATTGGCCTGAATTAACCAAAGTCAAAAAATGGTTGGATTTTTAAATTGTCCAGAATTTTATTATTGAGTAATGGTCATGGAGAAGATCTATCAGGAAGCTTGATAGCTAAGCAATTGGTAAATAGGGGTTTTTCTGTAGAGGCTTTGCCAATTGTTGGTAAAGGAATTCATTACAAAAAAGAAAAAATTAAGATTATTGGAAACACTAAAGAATTTAGTACTGGAGGCATTGGCTATAATTCTTTTAATGGAAGACTAAATGAGATATTTGGAGGAGAAATAATATATCTTCTAAAAAGATTATATTTAACTTTCAAAATAAGAAAAAAATATAATTATTTTTTTGTCGTTGGGGATATTGTTCCAGTATTTTTTGCATGGATATGTAAAAAAAGATTTTTTTACATATCTAGTTGCTTATTCAAGTCATTATGAAGGGAAGTTGAAATTACCATGGCCCTCTAGATTTTTTTTGATCTCACAAAAGTCAAAAAAAATATACACAAGAGATTTTCTTACGGCTAATGATTTAACTTTCCAATTAAAAAAGAAAGTATCTTTTTTGGGTAATCCATTTATGGATAAGTTGTTTTTAAGAGATAGAGAATTAAAGAAATCTGAATTTAGTATTGGACTATTTCCAGGTAGTAGATTTCCCGAGATTTTAGATAATCTTGTTCTGATTTTAGAAGTGTTAGAGGCTCTTTCAGATTTGAGTTATTTTGAAAAAATTGAGTTTAATTTTGCAATAGTTAATTCTCTATCTTCATCAAAAATAAGGGAGATATTTAAAAATAGAAAATGGGTATACTTAGAAAAAATAAATGAAAAGAATCTCTTGAGATTTCAATATAAATCTTTCAAAGTGAATTTATATTGGAATAATTTTGACGAAATATTATTTCAAAGTAGATGCTGTATTAGCATGGCAGGAACAGCCGCAGAGCAAGCGACTGGATTAGGAAAACCAGTTATTCAAATTGAAGGTAAAGGTCCACAATTTACAAAATCTTTTGCAGAAGCTCAAAGACGTTTGCTTGGAAAATATGTTTTTTGTGCCAGTAATTATAAAAATAAGCAGGATCAAATAAATCAGACAATAAACTTGATCATAAAGGTTATATACCTAATTAAGCTGAATAAGAAGTTTTTGATTTCATGTAGTGAAAATGCCAAAAAAAGACTAGGTGAAAACAAAGCTTGTATTAAGATGGTTGATGATATGAATTTTGTCATAAAAAATGACTAAGGAAAATAATCAAAATAACTTAAAACAAATAATTGATAATTTGTTGTTAATAAACTTATTTACAGTAATTTTTTTTGCAATATTTTTTGTTTTTGCAATAATTATGCAATTTAATGGAATATTTATTTTTATTGATTTTATTCAGATAGTTTGGAATCCTCTTATAGTCCCATTGATAACAATTCTAATTATTGGTGCTTTAGTAAATGGTATTAATTCTTGGTGGAGGCGTAAAGTGCTTTCTCAAGAAGAGGATATTTAAAATTAAAATTTTTGAGTTTACTGCTAATTACTTTTTGCCCTTCTAATACAACTTTTGCTCCATCGCCTAACAATATTTTTAAAACTGCTCCTGGCACTGGGAGTAAATTAGGTCTATTAAGGCATTTTCCTAAGGTCTGAGAAAAATCCTTCATTAATACCGGCTTTGGTGCAACAGCATTAAATACGCCTGAATATTTTTTATCAACTAAGGCGTTACTTATTAAGGCACATAAATCACTTCTATGAATCCAACTCATCCATTGCATACCATCTCCAATTGGACCGCCTAATCCAATTTTAAATACAGGAAGCATTTTTCCTAATGCCCCTCCATCTGCCTCCAAAACGATTCCAATTCTAAAAATAACTAACCTTGAGAAAAATGGTTTTTCAGCAGCAACTTCTTCCCATCGTTTGCAAAGATTAGCTAAAAAGTCCTTGCCTCCAATACTTTTTTCAGTGAATTCATCTGATAAACTTGTCCCGTAATAACCTATTGCTGATCCATTTATAATAACTTTTGGGTTGACTTTGAAATTTTTAAGAGTCTTCATCATAAATTGCGTAGTGTTAATCCTACTATTTTCTATCTCCTGTTTGTGTGAATAAGTCCATTTTTTTTCTGCTATAGGTTCTCCGATTAAGTTAATAATTCCATCTGTCTCTCTTAAAATATTTAGAAGATTTTCGTTATTCCAGTTTTGTTCTTTTGATAAATCTATTTGAAAAAATTTAAATTTATTGAAATCTAAATCAAGCTTTAATTGATTTATGGGTTTTCTACTTACAATGTATATCTCGTGATTTTCATTAATTAGTGTTGGTACTAATTCTTTACCAACAAATCCAGTACACCCAAGTAGTAATAGACGCATATTTTATAGATATTTATCAATTAAGGCTATTAAATTTTTTAGACGTTTGTAGTTATTATTCCATAATGAATTTTTTTTAAATATTTGTAAACAAGATTTTGTATAATAAATTTTAGATAACTTCGTAGACTTTATTATGACAGATTCTATTCCAAAGAAACCTCTTAAGAAAGGAAGCTTAGTTTTTGTCGACAGAGCAAATTATATAAAAAGTATTGAGGCGCTTGCAAGTGATGATGATTTACCTAATTATGTTTTTGAAGGTCCTGGAGAGATTCTTGGTGTAAAAGAAGATTATGCTCAGGTTCGATGGCGCAGACCTGTTCCAGATGTTTGGTTGAAATTAGATCAACTGAAAGAATATATCCAATAAGACTTTATATCTAAAAATTTTTGTTTTTTTTCTCTAAAGCCATATTTGATTGAATTCTTTTTGCTTCTTTAATCATTTCTTTACCATCAAATAAGTAATCATCTACGTATCCTTGTGTATATCTATCAAGCTCTGATAGTGCATCTTTAACTTGTGAAAAACAATGATAAAGATCCAAGCCTAAAGCTGAAATAGACTTTGGCACTAATTTCTTATTATAAATTTTGTCAACTTTCTCTATTTTCTTTTGTGAAATGCTTATGTAACTGCAAAAATTTTCCATTAATTGGCTATCGTAAGGATCAGCAGATAGTTCTTTAATTTCATTATTTAAAGGTTTAATTATTTGGCTAATTAATCTATTGATCGGAGTGTAAACATCTTTAAGCCATGTTTCAACTTCTTTGTCTTTAATTGATGAATTATATTTTTTTGAATTAAACTTTTCTTCCCAATTTTCATGTAATGAATCAAGTGTGCTAATGCAAGAAAAATTTTTTCTATCATATTCAGCTTTTTTTATAGGGTCATTTAAAGTCTCCCAGGCATTTTGTATTGCAAGAAATCGTTCTTTTTCTCCACCTGCATCAGGATGATGCTTCTTAACTAAAGAACGATATGAAGATTTAATTTCACTTTTGGTTGCATTTTTTTCAAGGCCTAATTCTTCATAAAAGTTTTTTTCCATTTTTGAATGAAGTACTAAAGGTAACCATCTTGTCTTGCTTGAATTGAAGTATTAGATTCAAACATTGCGGTTGATAAGTATCTTTCACCAAAACTTGGAAGAATCACTATCAGTCTTTTATTTATTAGTTCTTTACTTTCTCCGATTTTAATAGTTGCAGCTAAAGCTGCGCCGCTGCTGATACCCGATAAAAGTCCTTCTAATCGAGCTAATAATCGTCCATAATAAAACGCTTCGTCATCATCTATTTGTATAATTTCGTCTATTAATTTACTATTCAGAACTTTCGGTACGAAACCGGCTCCTATTCCTTGAATAGAATGCGATCCTGCTTTCTCTCCAGAAATAACAGCACTTCTTTTGGGCTCAACTGCATAAATCTTGCAACTTGGATTAACTTTTTTTAAAAAACGTGCGCAACCTGTTATTGTTCCTCCTGTCCCTACTCCTGTAACTAGTCCATCTAAATTATTGTTAGATTGAGCCCATATTTCAGGCCCTGTTGTTCTTTCATGAATATCTGGATTAGCGAAGTTTTCAAATTGATTAAATTGATAGCTATTAGTAATACTTGAAGACAACTCATTAGCTAAATCTAAAGCTCCTTTCATCCCCTCTTCCCCTGGAGTTAGCTGTAATTCTGCACCATAAGCTCTCAACATTGACCTTCTCTCAATACTCATCGTATCTGGCATAGTTAATATCAATTTGTAGCCTTTAGCTGCAGCAACCATTGCTAATGCTATTCCAGTATTTCCACTAGTCGCTTCAATTAATGTTGTTTTATCTGGTGTAATCAATCCTTCTTCTTCAGCTTTACGTAACATTGAATAAGCAATTCTATCTTTAACTGATGCTGATGGATTAAAACTTTCAAGCTTGGCTATAATTTCTGGAGAAATATTAAAGTACTTTCTGATTCGATTTAATTTTACTAATGGTGTATTGCCAACTAGAGAAGTAATATCATTAGCTATTTCCATGAAATTATTATTTAAATTGCAAAATTACATCTCCTTTATACATAATAATTGTATTTAAAGATATTTTATATAATTTTCTCAAAAGAATTTAATCTAAAATAACTTTCTGAGGAAGAATATTGATTATTATAATAAAGGAAGTTTTGATAATTATTATGTATTCGCTTGAACTAAGTCTTAGATATTCACCTTTTCCGCTCTCAATTCAGAAGAAAGAATTAGAGGATGTTAAAAGAATTTATGATGAAATAAAAAATTCGATGAATGAAACTGTAGAAACTTCAAACCTGATTGAATTAAGGTGTGACAAAGTTCAAGATAAATTAATTGCTGTCAGGGCTCAAGAAATAATTTCTGTACAGATTTATGAAAAATCAGCAGTAGCAGGAGGAGCAAAAAGACCAGGATTTTCTCTAAACTTAGACTAATAGAATTTAATGAGAGATTCTTCTGAAAATGAAATACCCTATATACATTTTAAAGATGTCTCTTTTTCATATCCTGAAAGAAAGGATAATTTAATTTTTAAATGTAATTTCTCAATTAAAAAAACCTGGATTCTGGATGGTCGTCGGTAAAAATGGAAGTGGAAAAAGTACCCTTTTAAAATTAATAAATGGAATAATTAAACCCAAAAATGGAATAGTTAATTGTAAAGCAAATATTGGTATGGTATTTCAAAACCCTGACCATCAAATATTGATGCCAAATTGCAGGAGCGAACTTCTAATTAATATTAATCAAAATATAAGTGATTATCAAATTACTAAAAAAATTGACTATGTGCTTGATCAGGTGGGACTGAATGGTTTTGAAAAAAGGCCAGTTCATACTTTAAGCGGTGGGCAAAAACAACGATTAACTATTGCATGTGCTCTTATTAGTAATAGAAATTTTATTCTTTTGGATGAGCCTACTGCTTTACTTGATCAAACCAGCCAATTAAAAGTCTTAAAAACTATTAAAAATCTTACAAGTAACCATAAAAATCCTTTATCCGCTTTATGGATTACTCATCGTTATGAAGAACTAAATTACGCTGATGCAGTAGCAGAGTTGAAAAATGGTTTTTTATCTAGCTGGCAAGAACCATCAAAATTTCAATATAATTAATTTTTTTACTTGTCATAAGGCACTTTAAAGAGCTAAATTCATTTTATATTCCTCGGTAGCTCAGCGGTAGAGCGATCGACTGTTAATCGATTGGTCGCAGGTTCGAATCCCGCCCGGGGAGTTCATTTTATAAAGACTTCTAAGGGAGTCTTTTTTTTGTGAACTAATTTTTTATTAATTCCTGATTATAAGGCAAATGGTCAGGAAGAAATTAGTTTTTTAGTCATAATAAATTAAACAATTCTGATTAGTCGGATATTATCTACTTTCCTTATCCCAAAAATATTGGAATTCCTGAGGACATTGATCTAATTCTTGTGGAGTATCTTTCAAGTTTAACCCTGCATACTTAAATGCAGTTAGGTATCTTGTAAGTACATTGAATTGATTAAATAGTTTAATAAGACCTCCTAGATCTATTCCTATATTTTCATCTTTTATAATTTTCATAGGGTATTGATAACTGAGTATAGATGCTTTTTATTTGTCAAAACTATGTTTCCTGATTTGGCTGCATTATAAATAATTCAGGAGTTTAAAATACTTCTTCAATAGTTTTGATATTCAGTTTTGTGTGACTTCTAAAGGGCATAGAAACATCCTCTTTTTTATTTTTTTGTTAACTCAAGGTATTGAAAATTTTCAAATTCAATGAAAATTTGAATATATAACAATAAAACAGTAAAGAAAGTTAATTTAATATATTATTTAGAACAGTACTTAGAACATTAATTATATTTCATAAAATATATATTTATTAGTAAATTTAATAAAAATAATGATATGTTTAAAGAACAGTTTTGATAACATTTATTATCAAATTTTCTATAAAAACACAAAAAATAAGTTCTTTAATTGATTATTAAGTTTATTTAGTTAAAATATATTTTCTTTTTGAGTTATTTTAATTACTCCTTCAGGAAATTTTAGTCAACCCACATATCCTTTTTTTCTTGATCTAAATTATTCCTTTCAAGCAATTCCAATCTTTTTTTCTGAGGATCTATTTCTGTTTCAAAAACGTTTTTATCGTCACTATATTTTGTTTGTATTTCTAAGATAATAATTTCAAATTGCTCTCCAAAAAAATCTGACATTTCTCTCCATGCTTCCATTTCTTCTTCTTTATCAATAGTATCTTTTATCTGATGAGAAATAATTTCTAGTACATATTTTTTAAGTTCTTTATGGCTCATCGATTCAACTTTTTTTTGCACATAAAATTCTTTAAGATTCTCTAGTTGTTTTTTTGATAAATCAGAATAGATAAATGACTTCTTTTTCATAAATACTTAGATTTTTTTTAATATAGACAAAATTCTTAAGTTATACATTCAGAAAAAAATTAAAAAAATAAAATTATTTAAAGCCGACTTGAAAACCGAGAATTATCATTTAATTGCATTTTTAGGTACGTTGCTATGATATTTTGGATTAGATATTCTTTCAAATTGAATCGGTATTTATTTCAAATATTCTTCTGATTATTAAGAAATAGTTAATAAAATCGAAAGAAATTGTAAAATTTAAACTTTTTTTTAATTTGTAATTTCTCTTTAATACCTTGCCATTATTGGGTTAATTGAAAATCTAGTTGATAAAATTGTTTACATTAATTCAGCAATCTTTCTAAATTCTTGAGAGAATCAAATTACAGAAATTTTAATTTTAATTTAATAGTCTATAAATATGAAAATTTCAATCCTACTAATTGAAGATGATCGTGATATGCGTGATTTAGTGGCTAGGCATCTGGAGCATTCTGGTTTTGATGTCCAAAAAGCTGAAGATGGCATTAAAGGTCAAGCATTAGCTCTTCAATACTCACCAGATTTAATACTCTTAGATTTAATGTTGCCAAGTGTTGATGGATTAACTTTATGTCAGCGACTTAGAAGAGATGAAAGAACATCAAATATCCCAATTTTGATGATAACAGCATTGGGTGGACTTAAAGATAAAGTTACTGGTTTTAATTCTGGAGCTGATGACTACATCACTAAACCATTTGATTTAGAAGAATTACATGTACGCATTAAAGCTTTATTAAGGAGAGCCAATAGAACACAGTTGAATTCTAGTAACCAGCAAGAAATTTTAAATTATGGCCCTCTCACTCTTGTGCCAGAAAGATTTGAAGCTATTTGGTTTGAATCTCCTGTTAGATTGACACATCTGGAATTTGAATTACTGCATTGTCTTTTACAGAGGCATGGTCAAACTGTATCACCAGCATTGATTCTTAAAGAAGTATGGGGATATGAACCTGACGATGATATTGAGACAATAAGAGTTCATATTAGACACTTACGTACTAAGCTAGAGCCTGATCCTCGTAAGCCTAGATACATAAAAACTGTATATGGAGCAGGATATTGTCTCGAGTTACCTATTGGTTCTCAAGTTGAAACTGCCAAGCAAGAGTTTATTGAAGCAAGAAATCCTGATTTAATAAATTCTGGAATAGATTAAATTTCATATATCTCTCAATGAAATTTTTAAAAAAGTAATTTCCCATGCCAACCTTGGTTGAATGTTTTTTCTTAAGTGAAACTTTAAATCTTCAAGTTTTTTTACTAGATCAACATTTTTTGTCTTTCTCCACCAAATAATTTGAATGAAATTGACTAAACAAATCTGTTTATGAATATCCAATTGTTCAGATATTAATTTAGATACTTCTAAAATTTCTAGACTATTTGTTATTGGAGAATATAATTTATTTGTAATTTCATCTGATAATTCATTCCAAATTTCAATATTCTTTAATAGTTTTCCTGGCGATCCATTAGCAGATTTTATTAAGTCTTGAATTTTAACTTTTCTATTAATATTAAATTTAGATGAATCTAAGTGATCTTTTAAAATAGAATTTATTTGTGTTCTAGAAAAGGATCGAAACCTAACTATTTGACATCTTGAAATTACTGTATCTAAGAGAAGATTTAATTTTGATGTTAATAAAATAAAAATGCCATTACTAGGCTCTTCTAAGGTTTTTAAGAGGCAATTTGAGGCTGCTTCGTTTAGTAGGTGTGCATCAATAATTAAAATAATTTTCCCCCCCGAGTATATTGATTTTTGACCAAGAAAAGTTTTGATATTACGTATTTGAGCAATTTTAATAACCTCAGATCTACTTTTTGTTATTTTTTCAAGATCTGAACTTTTTAATCTTTTATCTTCCAAAAGAGAATTAGGTTCAATCATTAGAAAATCAGGGTGGTTATTGTTGGTAATTCTCTCTTCAATATTTCCGCTCGGGGAAGATTGTTTGAAAATCTCTTTTATAAATTGAAGAGCGGTTTGTTTTTTTCCTACTCCTTCTGCGCCATAAAAAATATAACCATTAGCAAATGATTTTTTTTTAATTATGCTTTTAAGGCATTTATTGACTTCTTCATTAAATAAAAAATTATTTTTTTTAGCCTCAATCATTTTTTATTAGAAAAATTTTTTAATATAGTCTCTTTAATTTGATAAGAAATAGTTTTAATATTTTGTGAGGCAGATATTACTTTCCAGTTTTTTTCTTTAGCAATTAGTTTGAAGCCTTCATTTACTTTTTCTAAAAATCTAATACCTTCTGATTCTATTCTATCTGGAATTTGATTTTTTCTTCGCAAGATACTTTCTTCTGGAGAAATTTCTAAGAAGAAAGTTAGGTCAGGATATTCTCCTTGACAAACAATAGATTCAATATTTTTAATTATTTGTAAATTTATGTTTCTTCCATAACCTTGATAAGCCAAGGTAGAATCGGAAAATCTATCACTAATTACCCAATCATTATTATTTAAAGCAGGTGAAATAATTTTTGAAACATGCTCAGCTCTATCAGCTGAATAAAGCAATAATTCGGCAAGCGATGAAGGCTTGTTATTTTCATTGTTATCAAGAATTAGTTCTCTTAGTTTTTTGCCTAATTGGCTGCCTCCTGGCTCTCTTGTTGTGATTATTTTGGAATCTTTATTTATTAGACCACTGCTTGGAAGCCATTTAGATAGCTCATCTATTTGTGTAGTTTTGCCACATCCATCAATACCTTCTATAACAATAAATTTTCCTTTCATTTAATCTAAAGATAAAGCATTAATTACAACTGTAATAGAGCTAGTAGCCATTAATAAGGCTGCTATTGAAGGAGTAAGAAGAATACCGTATTTTGGGAATAAAATTCCTGCGGCTATAGGTATAGCTAGTAAGTTGTAACCGAAAGCCCATATTAGATTCTGCTTTATTTTTCTTATAGTTTTTTTTGCAAGATTCAATGCGTAGGGTAATCCATTGAGTTGATCTCCCATCAATACTACGTCTGCATTTGCCTTGGCTATTTGAGTCCCTGATCCCACTGCAATTCCTAAGTCTGAGGATGCTAAGGCTGGGACATCATTAATTCCATCACCAATCATAGCCACTTTATTATTGATTTTTAAATTTTCTACAATCTTAAGTTTCATTTGAGGAAGAAGATCCCATTTTACTTCCGTTTCTTTACAACCAATTTTTTTTGCTAAAGCTAAAACTGTCTGTTTTCTATCTCCACTTAAAATATTAATTTTAAATTTTTTTTCTCTTAAATTTTGAACTGTTTTAATTGAATCCTCCCTGAGTAAATCTCCTAACAAAATAAAGCCAAATAACTTATCTTTGATACTCACTCCAATGATTGTATTCGTTTGTGTCTCTTCATTTTCAATTACTGTTTTAGCATTACTATCAATAATTATTCCTTTGCTCTGTAGCCATTCAACATTTCCAATATTGATAATTCCATCAATTGAATCAAGTTCTCCAGAAATACCTCTACCTGATTCGGTAAAAATTTTTTTAATTGGAAATAAAATTAAGTTTTGTTTTTGGGCCTCTTGGATTAAGGCATTTGCAATTGGATGTCTGCTTTCATTTTCTAAACTGGCAGCTACTCTTAATAAGAATGAATGATCATTATTATTTTTATAATCAACTATGAAAGGCTTTCCTTTTGTTAAGGTACCAGTCTTATCAAAAATAATATGATTAATTTTTGAAGCCATCTCTATTTTGTCACCTCCTTTGAATAAAATACCTTTTTTTGCAGCTTTGCCTGATGCCACAGTGATTACTGTTGGAGTAGCTAAACCTAGTGCACAAGGACAAGCTATTACTAAAACAGCAATTGACAATTGAATTGCTAAACTTAGGAAATTTTCAGCATTACTACCAAGCGAACTATGAAGTGTGTGGCTTGAGTTTGTAATGAATTGATGATGATTATGACTTAATAAATCAGGCCAAATTTGTTTTGCCCCCTTCCACCAAAAAAAGAAACTTAAAGTCGCAAATATGAGTACAAAGTAAGTAAATTTTCCTGCGATATTATCAGCAATTCTTTGAATGGGAGGTTTATTAGCGTTGACAGACTCGATAAGACTTACTAGTTTTGCTAGAGAAGAATCTCCTCCAACCTTTTGCACTTTTAGTCTAAGAGTTGAATTTAGATTTAAAGATCCACTGGATAAATTTTCGCCTTCTTTTACTTCTATAGGTTTGGATTCTCCAGTAATATGTGAGACATCAACATATGAATTGCCTTGAGTAACAATGCAGTCAGCAGGTACTCTGTCTCCTGCTAAAACTTGAATCTCTTGATCAGGTTTTAAGGTGTTTACTCTTATTAACTTTATTTGATTATTTTCTGTGTAAAGATTTGCCATTTCAGGTTGAAGATCTAATAACTCTCCAATAGATGAACCAGTTTGATATCTAGCTCTTTCTTCTAAGAAACGCCCAATAAGAATAAATCCTAGTAGCATAACTGGTTCATTAAAAAAACAAGGAAAACCAGTGGCAGGGAATATTAAGGACAGAAGACTTGTTATATATGCGCTAGTTACTCCTATAGCTACTAAAGAATCCATATCTGGACGGTTCTTTATAAGTGATTTAAATCCATTAATAATTATTCTTCTTCCAGGCAATATTAAAGCTAATGTTGCTAATGAGGCGTGAAAAAATATATTACCTAATATTGGAA
>QCLW01000029.1 GCA_003214235.1 Prochlorococcus sp. AG-418-F16 | reverse complement strand
TGGGCCACCATTAGAGATATTCAATTTCACTCCAAAATCGCCATCAATCCCACCAGGATTATGGCTTGCAGAAAGAATAATTCCACCAATAGCATTTTCTTTTCTGATTAAATGCGATGTCGCAGGAGTAGATAATAAACCGTATTTTGGAACAATAACCTTTTGAACTTTATGCGCAACGCATATTTGCACAATTTTTTCTATTGCTTCAATATTGCCATATCTGCCATCACCACCAACTACTAATGTTGAACCTTGTAAATCTTCCAATGATTGTAAGATTGCTTCGATGAAAATTTCTAGATAATGTTCTTCTTGAAACTTTAAAGTACTTTTCCTTAAACCAGAAGTTCCTGGTTTTTGATCTAAAAAAGGGGAATTTATATGAATTATATTAACCTGAGTCATATTTTTAAGAAACTTCCAGAAATCTAACTAAATTAATGAGGCATTTCGGAAGTTCTTAACATAGCGATAAACCATAATGAAGAAATTAATAATGCACTCAGAATTCCATAGTTAACACCAAATTTAGAAATTGTAATTGGAACTATAAGTGGAAATGTTAATGCTCCAAACAAGGGAGTAAAAGCTACAATTTTTTTCAGCATTAAATTAATTAATTAAAACCACTCTGTCTCAGCTTTATCTTTTTCATTGGTATCGTCAAGTGGTGTAGTTCTATCAAATTTCATTGATATACTTTTTTCTTGCTCACCAGATACATCAACAGCTTTAATATCATATCTTTGAGTCCCGTCTCTAAATGGAACTTGAATTCTAAAGGTACCATCTGCAGCAAGGGGTACATCTTCTCCACCTATTGTGAGTTTTGCAGAAGGGTCTGTAGCTCCATAAACAATTAATTCAGCGTCAGCAACGAGCCAAAAAGATCTATTTTTAACAATTCCACTGCCAGAATCATTTAAACCTGATGACCATTTACCAGCCCCTGAATCAGTAAGATTATCATTGAGGTTATTTGAATTTACATTTTCCATAAATTCTTCAGAACCAAATTTTCTTCTCATAGAAGTATTAGTTGCTGCTTGATATAACCTTTCATGCATACCATTTTGTTCTGAAACAACAGGATTTGTAATATCTGGGATTGACTCAGAAGTTGAATCCAGATTAAAAGGTACAAATTTATCAAGAATTTGCTCAGAAGGATGAGACCCAGGCACATGACTTACTGAAGAAAATGCCAATGACATCCAGTTAAAACCATATTTATAACCTAATTCAACTTTATAGTCTCTGTCTGCTAATGGGATTGGCAAGTACCACTCAGTACTATAACTATCAACTGCTATCTCTCTTAGTGTTCCTTGATTCAAGTTGCTTCCTTCAGAACCAGATGCATCAAATAATCTTAAACATAATTTGTTGGCTCCCAATGATTGTGCTTTTTCTCGATCAGCATCAGAAATTTGCCAGAAAACATAGGCCCAATCTGGATCTCGGGGTAGGAATACTAAATTTGTTTTAACTTCTTCACTACTGTTAATAGCATTGGACTCAAAATTTTCTTCGAATTTTGGCTGGGATGGACTAATAGATATTTTTTTGGAAGATTTTTCTTGATATTTAAGTATTAAATCGACAAGAATAGCTTTTGTTTTGCGGCTATATAGCGGTACTGATAATTTACTTGCTTCTTGACGTAATTGTCTGAGGGTAAGTGAGAGTAATTGATCTTTATTAATGATCCCATCAGCCACTTTAAATCTCCGTTTTTTGTTTGGGATCAGTATGTTCTTTTTTTTTGGGAATTGTGTGTCTTTTTGGCCTGTCGTCAGCATCCTCTGACTACTCAAAACTTATCGAAGTTGATATTTCTCGTCAAAGTAGTTGATATCATTACAAATAATCAATTTTTAAATTTTTTAAAATGTAAATTAATTTTCTTTTTTTTTAAATTTTATTACCTGAATTTGTTAACGACTCAACAAAAATATATTTTTTCTTCGGGATCAATTCGAAGAGAGTCTAGCGTTGTTCAACTAGAGGTACTAGATCATCCATCTCTAAATCCTCAATACTTTTACCTATTTTTTTTGAAAAAATACTTAATTTTTTGGAAGTTGATTCTATTTGTTCATAAAAAAGATCACTAAATTTTTTATCATCAAACTTTTTAGAGTGATTATCACACCATTCTCTTAGGGAATTTTTGTTTTGATATTCAAAACTATTATTTGCATTGAGAATTTTTAAAATCTGTAAGCAATGAACGAGTATTCTTAAATGATGTTTCTGCATTATTGTTAGATCAAGATTATCAATTTCTTGAATAGTTTGCATGTTTAAGGGGTTAGACAAGGGGTCAAGATAATTAGACATTAATTTTTAGTTTTAATAAAGGGAAAAAACTCAATATTGGGGGTATCTTTCGTTTAGAGTATATAAAGCTAATTGTAATAAGTTATTTTTGGATAACATGGTCAACGAAAATTTAGTTAAAGATGTAGTAAAAGAGCCTTACAAGTACGGTTTCGTTACTGATATTGAAACTGAAAAAATTGCAAAGGGATTAAATGAAGACATAGTTAGACTTATTTCACAAAAAAAAGACGAGCCAAAATACCTTCTTGATTTTAGATTAAAAGCCTTTAAAAAATGGCAAAAAATGGATGAACCTGATTGGGCAGGATTGGGATACAAACAAATCGATTATCAAGATATAATTTATTACTCTGCTCCCAAACAAAAAGAGAAAATTTCTAGTTTGGATGAAGTTGATCCTAAACTTCTTGAGACTTTTGACAAATTAGGAATACCTCTCACCGAGCAGAAAAAACTCACAAATGTAGCAGTAGATGCAGTCTTTGATAGTGTTTCTATAGCTACAACTTTTAGAGAAGAACTTGCTGAACATGGAGTTATATTCTGCTCAATCAGTGAAGCAGTAAAAAATCACTCGGATTTGATTGAAAGATATTTAGGTACAGTGGTTCCAGCTAGTGATAATTATTTTGCAGCACTAAATTCTGCTGTTTTTAGTGATGGTTCTTTTGTTTATATCCCAAAAGGTGTTATTTGTCCCATGGACCTATCTTCCTACTTCAGAATTAATAGTGGAGATTCTGGACAATTTGAGAGAACACTTATAATTGCTGAAGAATCAAGTTCTGTAAGTTATTTAGAAGGTTGTACAGCGCCAATGTTTGATACAAATACCCTACATGCTGCCGTTGTGGAACTTATAGCTCTAGATGATGCTTCAATAAAATATTCAACAGTACAAAATTGGTATTCGGGGAATGAACAAGGTGTTGGGGGCATTTTTAATTTTGTAACCAAGAGAGGAAAATGTTTAGGTAAAAGAAGTAAAATTAGTTGGTCTCAAGTTGAAACAGGGTCTGCAATTACATGGAAATATCCTAGTTGTCTCCTTTTAGGGGAAGAATCTGTAGGAGAATTTTATTCAGTAGCACTCACTAATAATCTTCAGCAAGCAGATACCGGCACTAAAATGATCCATATTGGCCCTAAAACCAAGTCAACTATTGTAAGCAAAGGTATCAGTGCAGGTAATTCAACAAATAGCTATAGAGGCCTTGTGAAAATGGGAACAAAAGCCACAGGATCAAGAAATTACAGTCAATGTGATTCAATGTTAATAGGGGATCAAGCTTCTGCAAATACATTCCCATACATCAAATCTCAACAACCCAATTCTGAAATTGAGCATGAAGCAAGCACATGTAGAATCTCTGAAGAACAACTTTTTTATCTCCAAAGCAGAGGTATAGAATTTGAGGAGGCAATATCTATGATGGTCAGTGGTTTCTGCAGAGATGTATTTAATCAATTACCTATGGAATTTGCTGCTGAGGCAGATAAGTTACTGGCACTTAAACTCGAGGGATCAGTAGGTTAATTAATCAATTTCTAAACCGAAATGCTAAGTCAAATGAAAGAATCAGATCCAATATTAGAAATTGACAATCTCTTTGCATCTACTGATAATCTTCCAATTTTAAAGGGGGTTTCACTTACTGTTTATCCAGGAGAAATCCATGCCATTATGGGAAGAAATGGCTGTGGTAAAAGTACTCTTTCCAAAATCATTGCAGGGCATCCCTCTTATAACACTACAAATGGTGATATAAAATTTTTAGGTGAAAATATCAACTCTCTAGAACCCGAAGAAAGATCTCAATCCGGAATTTTCCTTGGTTTCCAATATCCAATAGAAATTCCAGGCGTTAGTAATCTTGAATTTCTTAGAGTTTCAACGAATGCTAGAAGAAAATTCCTTAAAAAAGAAGAATTAGACACTTTTGATTTTGAGGAATTAGTTAAAGAAAAGTTAGAACTTGTAAAAATGGATCAGGCATTCCTATCAAGGAGTGTGAATCAGGGATTTTCTGGAGGTGAAAAGAAAAGAAATGAAATTCTGCAAATGGCTTTACTTGAGCCCAGGATAGCAATATTAGATGAGACCGATTCTGGTCTAGATATCGATGCTCTTAGAATAGTCGCATCAGGAATTAAAAAAATATCTAATACACAAACTGGAATTATTTTAATTACTCACTACCAAAGATTACTAGATGAAATTGAACCAAATTATGTCCATGTTATGGCAGACGGACAAATTATAAAAACTGGTGGGAGTGATCTTGCATTAGAACTTGAAAAAAAAGGTTATGAATGGACTGATAACTTTGTAAAAGAGACTTAAATAAATGGAAATTATTGAAAAAATAAAAACCAATAAATTAGTTGAAAATCAAACAGAAATACAAAAAATCTGTCTTCATAAATTAAAATCAAGTCCACTCCCTAATCCTAAAAGTGAACTATGGAGACTTTCAAATAAGTCAAAATTTTCAAACTTTTTAGACTATTCGGTTAATGAAAAAGATCTGAAATTTGATACACCCTATCCGAAAAATTCTCAAAGTACTATTAGATTAATAATTGGTGAGAATTGCCAAATTAAGTTAATTAAGGAAAATTATTCGATTCAGCAATTAAGTGAGGATGAATTAGATAAATATATTAAAGAACAGATATCCTGTTTTGATCAAAACGAAAATTGGAGTGACCTTTTAAATCTGTCTTTAAGTTGTAAAAAGAATATCTTGGGATTAAAAATAAATGGATCAAAAATTCCTCCTATTGAAATCTTTAGTAATGCATCAAGTAACTCTTTAAACGCAAAAACCCTGGTAATATTGCTAGAAAAGAATTGTGATATTGAATTATTACAAGTAAATCTTGGCAAAGAAAAATCTTCATTATCTCAATCAACGTTCTTTTGCTTAAAAGAAAATAGTTCCGTAAATCATGGTGTTGTTTCTTACGGTGAAAACGGATCAAATTTATTAAATTCTCTCAATGTAATTCAACAAAAAAATAGCGAATACAACTTAGGATCTTTACATTTCAAATTCAATTATGCAAGATTTGAAATTAATATTAAGCAATCTGAAGGAAACGCTAAAACCAATATCAAAGGTATGCAAATAACAAAAAAAGATGAACAAATTTCTACTTATACCAAAATAGATTTTAATGGCCCAAATGGATTCCTAGATCAAATCAACAAATCACTTGCTGACGATAAATCACATGCAATATTTGAAGGTTCAATAATAGTTCCGAAAATTGCTCAGAAAACTGATGCTTCCCAATTAAGCAGAAATTTACTTTTATCAGATCTCGCACAAATAGATACCAAACCTCAATTAGAAATAATTGCTGATGATGTCAAATGTAAACATGGAGCTACAATTTCGCAACTAAATGAAGAAGAACTTTTTTATATGCGAACAAGAGGGATCACATTAGCAGAAGCAAGTAAACTACAATTATGTTCTTACTTTCAAGAAATAATTTCATTTATTCCCGTTTCAAAAGATAGATGGGATTTGCTTGATAAACTTTTAAATGAGAATTAATGGAAACGATTCAAAATTTTCCTGAAATAACTAAGAAAGACTTTCCTCTTTTAAATAAGAACTTAAAAAGTAATGAGCAAATCATTTATTTAGACCATGCTGCAACAACTCAAAAACCAATACAAGTCTTAAAAAAAATTGATTATTATTATAGAAACTTTAATGCCAATGTACACAGAGGCGCACATCAATTAAGTGCAAAAGCAACAGAAGAATTTGAAAATGCAAGATATTTAATTAGCAAATATATAAAAGCGAATTCATCAAAAGAGATTATTTTCACAAGAAATGCTACTGAAGCAATAAATCTAGCTGCTAGATCATGGGGCGAATCTTCATTAAGAGAAAACGATGAAATTCTCTTATCAATAATGGAGCATCATAGCAATATCGTTCCATGGCAAATGATTGCAGCAAAAAATAAATGCAAATTAAAATTTATAGGTATAGACAAAAATGGTAAATTAGATATAGACGATTTTAAATCAAAACTAACATCTAGAACTAAGCTTGTTAGCCTAGTACATGTTAGTAATACTCTAGGTTGCTGTAATCCAATCAAAGAAATAACTAAATTAGCTAAACAAAAAGGTTCTTTAGTTTTAATAGACGCATGTCAAAGTTTGGCGCATCAAAAACTAGATGTAATTGATCTGAATATAGATTTCTTAGCAGGTTCAGGACATAAACTTTGCGGTCCTACAGGTATTGGTTTCCTCTGGTCAAGAAAAGAAATCCTAGAAAAGATTCCTCCTCTCTTTGGAGGTGGCGAAATGATTCAAGATGTTTTTGAAAAGACAAGTACTTGGGCAGAGCTACCTCATAAATTTGAAGCTGGAACCCCAGCCATTGCAGAAGCAATAGGACTTGCAGAAGCAATTAATTATATAAACACTATTGGATTGGATGAAATTCATGAATATGAAAAGACTATTACTAAATATTTATTTGAAAAATTAAATAAAATAGAAAATGTTGAAATTTTAGGTCCATCGCCGGAGATAGATCCAGACAGAGCATCACTTGCCACCTTTTATATAAAGAATATACATTCAAACGATATTGCAGAAATTCTTGATTCAAAAGGAATTTGCATCAGAAGTGGGCATCATTGCTGTCAACCTCTTCACAGATACATTGGAATTAAATCAACAGCAAGAATTAGCATGAATTTCACAACCAATAAGGAAGAAATTGATATTTTCATAGAAAAATTAAAAGATACCATTGATTTTCTAAAAATAAATTCTTAAATATTCAAAGCATTTTTTAAAAAATCCTGAGATTTTTGCATTACTACTTCTTTAGTTTCTATATTTTTAAACCCGTGCCCTTCATTTTCAAAAAAAATAACTTCTGAATATTTATTATTCTGAATCAAAATTTCTTGAATTTTTAAAGTTTGTTTATAAGAAATAACTGTATCTTTTTTTCCATGAAACAATAAGATAGGTTTTTTTATTTTGTTAATATTATTTATCGGCGATCTAATTATGTAATCATCATGATTTTTTGCATAATTTCCTACTAAAGAATTTAAATAATCTTTTTCAAACCTATGAGTGTTGTAATGCATGTCCTTCAAATCAATAACAGGATATTTACATATTGCAGCTGTAAAAATAGACCCACATAACAAACAATTCAGGGCAGTTAACCCACCAGCACTATTACCAGAAATTACTACTTTTTCACTATCAACTAGATTTGATTTAGTTAATTCAAGAGCTAGTGCTTTGCAATCATAAGAATCAACAATACCCCACTTATAATTCAACCTCTCTCTATATGCTTTGCCAAATCCTGATGATCCTCCATAATTAACTTCAGCAACAAAAAATCCCTTCGAGGTCCAATATTGAACTTCAGAATTATATGATCCATCAAAAAATGAAGTTGGTCCGCTATGAGCTCTAACAAGGAGCGGTGGCTTTCTAAAATTTTCAACAAGCGGTTTATAAAGAAAAGAATGAGTAGATTGATCTCCAAAACCTTTAAACCAAAATGTTTCAGGTTTGGAGCAATCTTTTATATGATCAATATGTATTCGCTCAGAAAAATTTGATAAAACTTTTTCTGCAAAATCAATTTCAAGTACAATTCCCAAAAAATCAGATCCATAACCTCTTAAAAGAACTTTATTCTGAAAAACACTGAAATCACTTATTGAGGTAAAAGGAGTCGAAAATTCTTTAACTAATACAAGATCTGTATATTGTTCTAATATCCAACTATTTTCTTTTTTTGCTAAACAAAACAAATTTTTTATAGTTCCTGAAAAAAATGTTATTCCAGACACCCATTGCGGTGCTCCATATTCAATCAACTTTCTATTGACTCTTTTCGTAATAAAAATCCTCTCAATATCACTAACATCTATAAACAATAAGTTCCACCATCCAGAACTATCTTCAGAACATACTAAAAGTTTTTCACTTATCCAATAAGGTTGAAAAAAAGATACGTTTTTTTGGGAATTTATAAGCTTGTTTGAGAATCTTTTTATTTTTGTTATTGAGCCATCAAAATCCATTTGAGCAAAAAACAGATCATTTTTTTCCCAGGGCATATATGGAGAATCCCACTCGATCCAAGAAAGTAAGCTAGCAGAAGGATTAGAAGATAAATCTCCAGCGAAATTTTCAAATTTTTTTATTCGATAAATATCTTGTTTAGTTTTTTCTAAGTTTAAAGAAAATAAATAATCCCTATTATTGATTTCACAAATACCATACAAAAAAAAATTTTCAGAAATAACAAATGAAGCATCAAAATTTCCTTCAGTTGATTTTGATAGTTGCCTAGGTTCTTGAACTGACTCAAGATATTTACTTTGACTTCTATCATTTTTTCCTGCGTTTTTAAAAATTTGAAACCATACTGCCTTTGACAACTGATCTATCCATATCAAATAAAAATTATTTTTAAAATCTATACATTTATAAGATTTACCACCATATCCATGGAAATTATTCTTAATATTATATTCTTTACTAGTTAATTGTTGAGGAAATGCATCTTTCTCATTAAATGGTCTAGCAAAAATGGCATTGTGATTTTGACCTGCACCAACAACATCAATCCAAATAATGGTATTCCTAATAATAGTTAATTCCTTATAAGCTTTTTTTTTAGATACATTTTGCCTAACTTTTAATTTATCAAAATTGCTCATTTGAAAACTATAAAGAAAGTAAATTAAAGTGCTAATATTTTTATAGCTAAACTCTTTACTAAAAACTTTTTTAACGTGGCAAACCATTTTTCACAACTTGCAAAAAAGTCAAAAACAAATGGTAACTCGGAAAAAATTGCAAAAGAACAAACTGGTAAGCCATCTCTAGACATTTATAAACTTGGTGATGATGTACTAAGACAAAATTCCAAAAGAATAACTAAGGTTGATGAATCCATTAGAAAACTTGCTAGAGAAATGCTTCAAAGCATGTATGCAGCTAAAGGAATTGGACTTGCTGCACCTCAAATTGGCATTAACAAAGAGCTTCTTGTAATAGATGTAAATTTTGAAGATTCAGCAGCAGAACCTTTAATATTGATCAATCCAGAAATTACAGATTATGGATCAACCCTCAATTCATACGAAGAAGGCTGCTTGAGTATACCTGGTGTATATTTGAATGTAGTGAGACCTTCAACTATAAAATTAAAATTTAGAGATGAAATGGGAAGACCACGAAAAATGAAAGCAGATGGACTTCTAGCAAGATGTATTCAACACGAAATGGATCACTTAAATGGAATTTTATTTGTTGATAGAGTTACATCAAAAGATGATTTAAACAAAGAACTTATAAAAGAAGGGTTTAACGAAAAAGACGTTATTTCTATTAATTAATTTAATGACTGAAACTACAATATTTCAAAAAATAATTAATGAAGAAATTCCCTGCGATAAGCTTTATGAAGATGAGTTTTGTATTGCCTTTAATGATATCCAGGCTCAAGCTCCAGTACATTTTTTAGTGATTCCTAAAAAGCCAATTATCAGTTTATTAGAGTGTATTGATGAAGATGCAAATTTATTAGGGCATTTACTAATTGTAGGTAGCAAAATAGCTAAATCAAAAAATTTAACGAATTGGAGAACAGTAATTAATACTGGAGCAGAATCAGGACAAACAGTTTTTCATTTACATATTCATTTTTTATCTGGAAGAAAAATGAATTGGCCCCCAGGTTAAAACTCTCGAAAGAAATGTTTATGGGTTATAAATAAGTAAAAAGCAAAATGAATACACCAGACTCCATAAAGACAGAATCCAAAAATTTATTAAATTTAATCTCAAAAAATTGGGAAGAATTAGATGATTCAATCAAAACTAAGTTAATAAAAATTTGGAACGTTTTAACATATAAATGGCAATTACAAATTTTATTTAATTTACCTTTTCTACTATGGTGGGCATTAGATAAGTCTTTTCCAAAAGTACATGAGTTTGATGCATCAATCTTGAATTACTTAAATTTACCTAACTGGGCACTTTCATTTATTGGCTTTGGTCAATAGACTTCTAAAATATATTGTTTATTTTATAAAACTTTTTGAGTAATGAATAAAACCGTTAAAAATAAATCCAAAATACTTTACCAATTACAAAAATTAAAGAAGCTATCCCAGCCATTTTTTCTCCCCATAGATCAATGTAATGGATTTCAATTTATATGGCTTTTGGTTTCTCTTTTATTTTGTGTTGGTGGAGTAGTACTTGTTGGGCTTACAGGAATAATCAGTTTTTTTGAAAGCTTGCAACCAATTTTTCTTGAAAAGTATTTCGGAGGTGTAGTAAATACTATCAATTCAATTTGGGCTGGTAGCTGGGGATTGCTTTTCTCTGCCTTATTTCTAATTGGATCAGGAAGCTTTTTTAGCTTAAGACGTCAATTGAAAAACCGTAGATGGTTACATTGGTTATTCCTTGCGATAATTGTATTAATGCTTTTAGCTGTAAACGGAATAAATGCAGGAATAGGATTTATAGCAAGAGATTTAACAAATGCATTGGTAGAAAAACAAGAAGATGGATTTTATCGGATCTTAGGGATTTACGCTTGTTGTTTTGCTGTTGCTCTGCCAATACGTGTTTCCCAAATATTTTTTACATATAAATTAGGAATAATTTGGAGAGAATGGCTTTCAAAAAGTTTAGTCAAAGATTATATGACTAATAAAGCTTATTACCAGTTAAATCCCAATGATGAAGAGCAAACTGATGTAGATAATCCTGATCAAAGGATCACAGATGATACCAGAGCTTTTACAGGGCAAAGTCTGTCTTTTACATTAGGTATTTTTGATGCACTACTAACTTTTTCACTTAATATTCTTATTTTATGGAGTATCAGTACAACACTTACTTTTTCTTTATTTGGTTACGCTGCATTTGCTACTTCTATCCTTCTAATTGCTGGGAAAAATCTTGTAAAGATAGACTTTGATCAACTCAGATACGAAGCAGATTTTCGATATGGCTTGGTACATATTAGAGATAATGCTGAATCAATAGCTTTTTACTCTGGAGAGAATCCTGAGCGAAGTGAAACTGAAAGGCGATTAGGTGAAGTAGTTAGAAACTTTAATTTACTGATTATATGGAGAGTAATAATTGACGTGATGAGGAGATCCATTAATTATGCTGGAAATTTCTTTCCATATTTAATAATGGCAATCCCTTACTTTAGAGGTGATATTGATTATGGCCGCTTTATTCAAGCAAGTTTTGCGTTTGGAATGGTCGAAGGTTCTTTATTTTTCATTGTTAATCAAATAGAGGAACTGGCAAAATTTACTGCTGGCATCGGAAGATTAGAAGGATTCCAATCAAAAGTCGAATCTATTAGTCAAACTAGCCCTACAAGCAATCAAAACGTTATTTCGGATTATCCTTCAATTATTATTAATAATGCTGACCTTTCCCCACCAGGCTCAAATAAAACAATAATTAAAAATTTAAATTTAAGTATTGACAATAATCAATCACTTTTGGTTGTAGGACCTTCTGGATGTGGGAAAACATCTTTACTAAGAATGATTAGCGGTCTATGGGAACCCGATCATGGAGTAATAAAAAAACCAAAAATTGGAGAATTATTATTCATACCTCAAAAGCCTTATATGTTATTAGGTTCTTTAAGGGAACAATTATGCTACCCCACAGAAGTTAGAAAATTTAGTGATGAACATCTTACTTCTGTACTTCATGAAGTAAATTTACAAACCTTAGTGGATCGTTATCCTAATCTTGATATTAAACAAGATTGGCCAAGAATTCTTTCTCTAGGAGAACAACAAAGATTAGCTTTTGCAAGACTCTTACTAAATTCGCCAAGATTTGCAGTACTTGATGAGGCAACAAGTGCTTTAGATATTGACACTGAAAAAAAACTATATAGTTTACTTAAGGAACGAGAACTTTCTCTTATTAGTGTTGGACATAGACCTAGCTTAAAAGATTTTCATGAAAATATTTTAGAATTAAATGGACAAGGAGACTGGAAATTATTGACTTCTGATAAGTATAATTTTAAGGATTAGCAAAAAAAAATGAATTCTAAAGAAGAACAAACTAACTCAGAAGTCACTAATTTAGAGAATGAGAGTTCTATAGCAAAAAAGAAAGATGCAAATTACATCAATGAACAAACTTCAGACATTAAATTAGATAAAAAATCAATGGATATTAAAGATGAATATAAATTCGGATGGAGCAGTTATTCTGAAATAACTAATGGAAGATTTGCAATGATAGGATTCCTAGCAATAATACTAATTGAATTATTTAGTCAACAATCATTTTTAAAATGGGCAGGCATCTTATAATTAATCATCAAATCTAGAACTATTATCTCTAGGTTTCTTTTTGTTTGTTCCAACAGTATATCTACCATTTTGGTTTTTTGAACTAGATCTAACTGAAGACCTTGTTCTACCACTCTCACGAGGTTTTTTTACTGCATTAGAATCTTTGAATGATGCATCTTCTACTTGCTCTTTAGAAGCTTGCTGCCTGATACGAGGTTTGGTGGATTTCGTTCTTGATGGAGAAGAATCATTCGAAGAAGAAATATTATCTTGTCTAGATACTGTCTGATTCATTCTGGGTCTTGATCCTGATTTAACTTCATTACGAGATAGGTTTCGTCTCTCACCAAAGTTATTTCTTACTGATTCATTACTATTACTATCTTCAGGCGTCTGTCTTCTTCTTCTTCTTGAAGGTTCTTCATTTTCAAACTGATTTATTTCTCTTGAAGATGACCTGCTTCTACTTACTGCAGATGCAGGAATAGCTCTTGAAACATTCCTCCTACGAGCTCTCCCCTCCATATAATCTTCTTCAAACTCATCTTCTTGAGATTTAAATCTTCTAGATGGTCTTTCGGCTTCTTCAAACCTTTCGAATTCGTCATCAAATCGACCTCTAGAATTTCTGGGGACGTCAGACATAGGATCATCTTCAAAATAAGATGACCTTCTAGCTTGATCAGTAGCAACTCCTCTCAATCGCACACTTTCATATGCGAAAAAAACTGTAGTTCCTGCTAACAAAAACTGACCAAACTGAAGAATAGGATCTAATCTCCAGCCTTGAAAAAATAAGATTCCACCGCATAAAAGTCCAATAGCTGCGAAGAAAACATCATAATCTCTTGCTAATGCAGGTTTAAAAGACCTTAAAAAGTAAAGGCCACCCCCACATACAGCTAAAACAATACCAACAATACTGGCCCAATTGAGACTAGCATTGACCACATTCTTTCTCCAAAATTTATTTTTTTAAGGGATACATAAATCACCCTATATATATAGTGTACTTAAAACTTCTACAAAAACTAGCGTCTCCCAGTAGAAGTACGATCGAGAGAATCTTTCTGACTAACAAAAATCAAAAATGCAGTTGCTGGAATAACGATAAGTAAAGCAGCTGCAATAAAACTACCTATCATTCCAACTGCGGAATTATTTGTAACTTCTGCAGAAAAATCTGCAGCTAGTAATAAATTTGAGATTTGAAACACTTTTAAAATATTTAATTCTCAATTTATAATACGAATTAAATACGATTCAATGGGTTATTTATTAAGATGAATTAAATAATTGTGATTTCCTTGCTTGAAAACTCTCTCCAAATTTTAGATGTTAGTTTAGGAATTTCTCTATCGTATCTAACTATAGTTTTTTTAATAAGGTTAATTCTTACTTGGTACCCAAAAATTGATTTAAGCAAAGGTTTGTGGTTATTAATTTCGATACCATCAAGCTCTATACTTAATTTAACAAGAAAATTAATTCCTCCTATAGGAGGAGTTGATGTAGGACCCGTAATATGGATTGGAATTATAAGTTTTTTAAGAGAGATTTTAGTTGGTCAACAAGGGCTTATAAAACTTGCATTGCATACACATATTTCATAGAAATTGTTTAATTATTCCTCAATAATTTGGTAATAATTCTTCTTCAACATATTTAGTATGTATTTTGCCTTCCTTAAATTCAGTTTTATTCAGTAAAGCTAAATGAAAGTTAATTGTTGTAGGAATACCAGTTACTGCGCATTCATTTAACGCCCTGTTCATGCGTTTAATTGCAGTATTACGATCTTTTCCCCAGACTATTAATTTACCAATTAAGGAGTCATAGAATGGAGGTATTTCATAACCAGTATAAACATGACTATCCACCCTTACACCAGGTCCACCAGGAGGAAGCCACCCAGTTATTTTCCCAGGTGATGGCCTGAAATTATGAGAAGGATCTTCAGCGTTGATTCTGCATTCAATGGCATGACCATTTAAATGAATATCATCTTGATTAAATTCCAGTTTTGATCCGCTTGCGATTTTAATTTGCTCAGCTATTAAGTCAACCCCTGTAACCATTTCAGTAACGGGATGTTCAACTTGAATCCTAGTATTCATTTCCATGAAATAAAAATTATCATTATCATCAACTAAAAATTCAACTGTACCAGCTCCTTCGTAACCGATACTTTTTGCAGCAGAGATAGCTGCATTTCCCATTTTTTTTCTTAAATCAGTATTAATTGCAGGGCTAGGAGACTCTTCCAATAACTTCTGATGTCTTCTTTGAACTGAGCAATCTCGCTCTCCTAAATGAATAACATTACCAGACCTATCTGCTAAAATTTGAATTTCTACATGTCTTGGCTTCTTTATAAATTTCTCCATATATAAACCATCATTACCAAAAGCTGCTTCTGCCTCACCTTGAGCTGCTTTAAACATTTTTTCAAGATTATCCGCGTTTTCAACCAACCTCATACCTCTTCCACCTCCTCCAGCAGTCGCTTTGATAATTACCGGATAGCCTATATTATCTGCCAATTTATACGCCTCATCAACATTCGATAATAAGCCTTTACTTCCCGGTACTGTTGGAACTCCTACTTGTTCCATCGTTTCTTTGGCTGTAGATTTATCTCCCATAGATCTAATAGCTTTAGGAGAAGGACCAATAAAAACTATGCCATGATCGTTGCACATCTCAGCAAATTTATCATTTTCAGCAAGAAATCCATACCCAGGATGAATAGCATCGACTCCTCTTGATGTAGCAGCAGCAAGTATATTTGGAATATTTAAATAACTCTTATTACTTAACGAGTCCCCAACACAAACCGCTTCATCAGCAAGCTGAACATGCAATGCTTTTTTATCTACAGTGCTAAAAACTGCTACTGTTGCAATACCTAGTTCTCTACAACTTCTGACAATTCGTAAAGCTATTTCTCCACGATTAGCAATTAAAACTTTTTCAACCATTATGAAAATTGAAGAAATGAAAATGACTTAAAATAAAAAATTATTTGTCAAAATATTTAACAAAATTTTTTAGTAATCAGAGCACATTTTTTACAATACAACCTTGAACGTTATATATGTATAAATATTTGTTTTATGCAATAGAAAAATAATTCATAACATTCAAAAATTATCTCTGAGAACTACATCCTTATTTCAGTCAATAATGTATGATATTTTTAAGGTTTAGGCACCCGCTGGTGCTTGAAAACCCTTTGCGGACGTGGCGGAATTGGTAGACGCGCACGTCTAAGGAGCGTGTGGCTTAGGCCTTGCGAGTTCAAGTCTCGCCGTCCGCATTTATGTATTATTGTTGAACTGCAATGAAAAAAAAATCACTTGCAGTAGTTATAGTTTCTAATGGTCCTGGCGAATTAGCTACATGGGTAAGACCTGTGGTCGATGAGCTTAACAAAATAAATGAATCTCTATTTGATAAAGATAAACTGGATTTCACACTTAGGTTAGTCTTGGTTCCTTGCCCAAATGGCACTGGTAGAGAATTTGCAGTTGCAAATTCATGGAATAAATTCGAATTAATCACGAAAGCAAATAGTTTTTGGAAATTATTAGTAAAACCATATTCTTTTGCGAA
>QCLW01000028.1 GCA_003214235.1 Prochlorococcus sp. AG-418-F16 | reverse complement strand
CAAGGGAAATCTCTCAAAGACAATTCAAACAAAAAGCCATTATTGATAAAACCTCTCAATAAGCCTGAAATTCCAAAAAAAATTTCAAATCAACCTAAAATTCCCAACAAATCTACTAATGTTAATAGTTCAGAATCTCAACCAAATCTTCGAAATCAGAATTCACAGAACAAACCTTCACAAAATTTTAACCAAGATAAAAAAACTTTCTCTAATAATACAACCCCACCTATCAAAAAACCCGCAAAACAACCTATTCAACTAATTGCAAAGCCTAAAAATATAATTAATAATGTTAAGTCTAATGACTCCAGCAAGAACCTTTACAACTCAGGAGCCAAAAGACAATTATTAAATAATTCCGATCCAAATATAAACAAACCTAAACCCAAAAATTTTGATAATAGAAGAAACACCCCTGAGCTTGTTGGAGCTCCGATTAGAAGAGAGGATCCAAAGATTAATACCAATAAACCAAATACAAATAATAAGCAAAACATTTCTTTTAAACAAAATACTCCCAACAGACCTGCTACTCCCAACAGACCTGCTACTTCCAACAGATATGGAGGTCCAAACAGACCTGCTACTCCCAACAGATATGGAGGTCCAAACAGACCTGCCACTCCCAACAGACCTGGCATGCCGAATAGGCCTGGATTAAGGAACAAACCTTCAGATCAAGGAAGACCTGGATCATTTAATAGAGAAGTTAATCCTAATAGAGCTGGAAATCCTAATAGTCCTAGCAGGAATTTCAGAGAAGGAGGTTCAGTTAATCAAGGTAATTTTAATAGGCCTGGTTCTAAATTCAATAGCCAAAAGTCCTCTAGGATAAGAAAACCAGTATCGCCTAATGAACTTTTACAACTTCAAAAGAATAACAAATCTGAGAAAGACAAACTAGGTACAAAGAATAACGAAAAACAAAATGTTGCTTCACCTACTCAGAAGGTGAAAGCTCCTAATAGTCGTCCAAATGCTGCCCCTAGTTCCAAAAAACCACCTCATAGACCATTTTCAAATAATTCAAAAAAACCTGGAAAGACAGATTGGGATGATAGTGCAAAACTAGAAGCATTAAGGAATAAAAACCCCCAAAAACAGAGACAAAAAGTTCATATTATCGGTGAGAATGATGATTCATTAACATCAGAAACTAGTGGATACTCAGGTGAGAAAATTTCAATATTATCTGCTAGTTTGGCGCGGCCAAAGAAAGAAAAATCTGATGAACCTAAATCTCAAAAATCTATAAAGCAATTTAAGAAGAAGAAAAAAGAGACTACAAGGCAAAGACAGAAAAGAAGAGCAATGGAATTAAAGGCTGCCAAAGAGGCCAAACAAGTAAGACCTGAGATGATAATAGTTCCCGCAGATAATTTAACTGTTCAAGAATTAGCTGATAAATTAAGTCTTGAAAGTTCCGAAATAATTAAATCACTTTTCTTTAAAGGAATAACTGCAACTGTTACTCAATCACTTGACTTAGCAACTATCGAAACTGTAGCAGAGGAATTCGGAGTACCCGTTCTGCAAGATGATATACAAGAAGCGGCTGAAAAAACAGTAGATATGATTGAATCTGATGATATCGATAGTCTAATAAAAAGGCCACCTGTTATTACAGTAATGGGTCATGTAGATCATGGCAAAACAAGTCTTTTAGATTCCATAAGAGAATCAAGAGTAGCTTCGGGAGAAGCAGGTGGGATAACTCAACATATAGGAGCTTATCAAGTTGAATTTGAACATGAATCTAAAAAGAAAAAATTAACTTTTCTTGATACTCCCGGACATGAAGCCTTTACAGCAATGAGAGCAAGGGGTACAAAAGTTACTGATGTAGCTGTTCTTGTAGTAGCGGCAGATGATGGTTGCAGACCTCAAACACTTGAAGCCATTAGTCATGCAAGAGCTGCAAAAGTACCAATTGTTGTTGCCATAAATAAAATTGACAAAGAAGGGGCATCTCCAGAAAGAGTAAAGCAGGAACTTTCAGAAAAAGATTTAATTGCCGAAGATTGGGGCGGGGATATAGTAATGGTTCCAGTCAGTGCAATCAAAAAACAAAATATTGATAAATTGCTCGAAATGATTTTATTAGTTTCAGAAGTTGAAGATCTACAAGCCAACCCTCACAGATCAGCAAAAGGTACTGTTATAGAAGCACACCTAGATAAAGCCAAAGGTCCTGTAGCCACTTTATTAATACAAAATGGAACCTTAAAATCAGGGGATGTTTTAGCTGCAGGTTCAGTACTTGGAAAAATTAGAGCAATGGTTGATGAAAATGGCAATAGAATCAAAGAAGCAGGGCCATCATTCCCAGTGGAAGCGCTTGGATTCAGTGAAGTTCCAACAGCAGGTGATGAATTTGAAGTCTATCCTGACGAGAAAACTGCTAGAGCTATTGTGGGAGATAGAGCCACAGATGCTAGAGCAACAAAATTAGCTCAGCAAATGGCTTCTAGAAGAGTTAGCTTGTCATCCTTATCTACTCAAGCTAATGATGGAGAATTAAAAGAGTTAAACTTAATTCTTAAAGCTGATGTTCAAGGTAGTGTTGAAGCGATATTGGGATCACTAGAACAATTACCCAAAAATGAAGTTCAAGTTAGAGTTCTGCTGTCTGCTCCAGGAGAAATCACTGAGACAGATATAGATCTCGCAGCTGCATCAGGGTCAGTAATCATTGGGTTTAACACTTCATTGGCATCTGGAGCAAAGAGAGCAGCTGATGCTAATGATGTTGATATAAGAGAATATGAAGTAATCTATAAACTTTTAGAAGATATTCAGTTAGCTATGGAAGGCCTACTGGAACCCGATCTAGTAGAGGAATCATTAGGTAAAGCCGAAGTTAGAGCAACTTTTGCAGTTGGGAAAGGAGCTATTGCAGGCTGTTATATACAAACTGGTAAATTACAACGGAATTGTTCACTTAGAGTAATTAGATCAGAGAAAGTAATTTTTGAGGGCAATTTAGACTCTCTAAAAAGATCTAAAGATGATGTAAAAGAAGTAAACACAGGATTTGAATGTGGAGTAGGCTGCGATAAATTCTCTTCTTGGACAGAAGGGGACATAATCGAAGCGTTTAAGTTTGTGACTAAAAAGAGGACATTGACTCAATAATTCTATTGATCTTTATTTCTATCTAGGAACAATAAAATAGGAAATAGTATACAAGCACCAAATTGTATAAGAAGGTTATTTTTTTGTAACTCACTTCCACTTGCAATTTTAGAAAGCATTATTAAAAGCCCCAAAAATGCTGAACCGCTAAAAGCTATCCATAATATTCTCCTTAATCCCATGAAAGGAGCTTGAGATTCCTTTAATAATTTCTTTTTTAATTCAGGATCTATTTTTGACATACATTGTTTAAATTATAAAATTAAGTCTATATGAAAATATCAATATTTTAATATTGCCGATATAGCTCAGGGGTAGAGCAACTGTCTCGTAAATAGTAGGTCATTGGTTCAATTCCAATTATCGGCATTTCAAAAGAAACTTAAAACAAAATGATTAATAGAATTTAAAAACTAAATATCTTATTAAACTTTGTATTTTTATTCCTCTAATATTTTTTAGCAAAAGAAGTTAAATTGCTTTTGATGAGGGATTTTATGCACTATGAGCTAGATGGATTAATGGATCAAAACTACTAAAATTATTTAGGATTTATATGATTTCTGATATTTGAATTTAAATAATTTTTCATTATTACTTTCTAAAGATTTTTAATTTCGCCAAATTAGTAATAAAGTAGTTAGATTCTTAATGAACGTAAATTCATTAGATTTTCATGGCATGAATTTTAATTTCAAATTCAAAAAATTTAAACAAAAAACTCTTCACAAAAAGCACTATGGGAAGATTCTGACTGTAAGACTTCCCTGTAATCCGATATTTCCAATAGGACCAATTTATTTGGCAGACCATATTCATAAATGTTTTCCAAAAATTGAGCAGCAATTCATTGATTTAGCAATAATTCCATCTAATAAAGTTTCCAAATATTTAACTAGAAAAATAGATCAATTTCGACCTCATCTAATTATTTTTTCATGGAGAGATATACAAATTTATGCACCTGTCGATGGCAGAAGTGGGAATCCCCTACAAAACTCTTTTGAGGTTTTCTATTCAAAAAATATTTTAAAAAAAATAAGAGGTTCTTGGGGAGGATTAAAGTTAATTGGATCTCATTATGGAGAAATATATAGAAATACTTCTTTAGTCAAGATGGGACTAAAAAGAGCACAAAAATATAACAAAGATGTAAAAGTAATCTTAGGAGGTGGAGCTGTTAGTGTTTTCTATGAACAATTAGGAAATCTACTTCCAAAAGGAACAGTAATTTCTATTGGAGAAGGAGAAAATCTCATAGAGAAAATCATTAGGGATGATTCTATAGAGGAAGAAAGATGTTATCTTGCTGGAGAGAAACCTCGGAACAAATTAATACATGAACAACCCTCAGGCACTTTTAAAACTGCCTGCAACTATAAATACATTAAATCCATTTGGCCAGAATTCAATTGGTATATAGAAGGTGGAGATTATTATGTAGGGGTACAAACAAAAAGAGGTTGTCCTCATAATTGTTGTTTCTGTGTTTATACAGTTGTAGAGGGCAAACAGGTTCGTGTTAACCCTGTTAACGAAGTTATCAAAGAGATGAAGCAATTATATGATCTTGGAGTCAGGGGATTTTGGTTCACAGATGCGCAGTTTATTCCAGCCAAAAAGCACATTGAAGATGCAAAAACGCTATTGCAAGCTATTAAAGATCAAGGTTGGGACGACATTAATTGGGCTGCATACATCAGAGCGGATAATATTGATGCGGATCTTGCTCAGCTCATGGTGGACACAGGCATGAGTTATTTTGAAATAGGTATCACTTCAGGATCTCAAGAACTTGTTAGAAAAATGCGATTAGCATACGACCTTGAAACAGTATTAAATAATTGCAGAATGTTAGTCAAATCAGGTTTCAAGAATCATGTTTCGGTCAATTATTCATTTAATGTTTTTGATGAAACCCCAAGTACCATACGTCAAACCATCGCTTACCATAGAGAATTAGAGAATATTTTTGGGAAGGGCTTAGTTGACCCAGCTATATTCTTCATAGGATTACAGCCTCATACTCTTCTTGAGAAGTACGCCTTAGATCATAAAATTCTGAAGCCAAATTATAATCCAATGAGCATGATGCCCTGGACAGCAAGAAAACTTTTGTGGAATCCAGGCTCTTTAGGGGAAAAACTTGGTCAAGTTTGCTTAGAAGCTTTTGATAATCAAGAAGATGAATTTGGTAAGACAGTTATTAACATTCTTGAGAGAGAATATGGTAAGTCTTCTTTAAAAGAATCCTTAAAAGTTCGTCCCTTATCGGAAAGGAAATTAGCTTATTCGAAATAATAAATTCAACCCTTATTAATCATCTTTCTCAATCGAACTAGAAATTCCTTTAGATTTTAATGATTCTGAATAAAATTCTGCTGGCTCTAGATCACAAATAATTACTAAACCGATACCAGTATTGTGAGCCTCTAGCATTATGGAAATAGCATCTTGCTCACTTAATTGCGGAACAACTTCTCTTAGTGCAAGAGTGACATACTCCATAGAATTAATTGGATCATTATGAAGTAAAACCTTATATTTGGGAGATTTATTTTTTAATTCAGCAGGTTTAATTTCAATTACTGCTGAATTATTACTTAAACTTTGTTCCAAATTTATAGATTGCATTAAATTTTTTTAGAATCTAAATAATATTAATAATTATATATTAATTATTCTTTCCATTGCATCAATGACATTTGATCGGGAGTTAAATGCTGACAAACGAAAATAACCCTCTCCTGATATTCCAAATCCGCTCCCAGGTGTTCCCACGACACTAACTTTTTGAAGAAGGAAATCAAAAAAGTCCCAAGATGTCATTTGATCAGGAACTTTGATCCAGATATACGGAGCATTGTCCCCACCAAAAACTTTATATCCCGCAGTCTGAAGTTTATTTTTCATAATTTTTGCATTTTCCATATAAAAATTAATTAAACCTCTCACCTCTTTTTTTCCTTCAAGAGAATAAACAGCCTCCGCTCCTTTCTGAACGATATAACTCACTCCATTGAATTTTGTAGATTGTCGCCTATTCCAAAGGGTCCATAAATCGATTTCATCATTTGTTGAGCTAAAACCTGAAAGATTTTTAGGTATTACTGTATAAGCACATCTTACACCGGTGAATCCTGCATTCTTTGAAAAAGATCTAAATTCAATAGCACAATCTTTTGCTCCCTCAATCTCATATATTGAATGAGGGATATCCTTATCTTGAATAAATGCTTCATAAGCTGCATCAAAAAGTATTAAAGATTTGTTTTGAAGAGCATATTCAACCCATTTTTTCAATTCTTCTTTAGTAATCGTTGCTCCAGTAGGATTATTTGGAAAACAAAGATATAAAATATCAACTTTATTGGTAGGTAATTCTGGCAGAAAGTTATTTTCCTCGTTTATTGAGAGATATGTCAATCCTTGATAAGTGCCATTTTCGAGAGCATCGCCAGTTCTTCCTGTCATAACGTTACTATCCACATAAACAGGGTAAACAGGATCTGTTACAGCAATTGAATTATCTTTTCCAAGAATATCTAAAATATTACTACTGTCGCATTTCGAACCATCTGAAACAAAGATTTCTTCAGGTAAAATTTTACAACCTCTTGAAATAAAATCATGCTCAGAAATTTTTTCTCTAAGCCAAGAATAACCTTGTTCTGGTCCATAACCCCTAAAACCTTCAATTGTTCCCATATCATTTAAAGCTTTACCCATGGCATTTATGCAGGCTGTAGGTAATGGTTCTGTTACATCTCCTATTCCAAGCTTAATAATGTCAGAAATCTTATTTGATTGAGAATATATTTTTACCCTTTTAGCTATTTCAGGAAATAAATAGCCGGCTTTGAGTTTCAAATAATTTTCGTTTACTTTAACCACTTTATAAAAATTTTAAACAATATAAGGATAATTGATCAACGTGCTTTAGTGGTGATTAGATGTTAATATTATTTTAGTTATGATTAAACCAAGAGATAATCATGGCTATGAATTCAACTTCAATTAGTTTGAAAGTCGTCTAAAGCTTTATACATAGCAGAATCCAATTGCTATTAAATTTAATCAAAAATTAAATAATACTTCCTATAAACAATTGCTTTCTGAAGGGATAAAAAATTTAACTCTTTACTTTAGATGATTTTCAAAATTCAAACCATTAAGAATCAAATAAATGTCTCAGCAAATTATCATCGCTGAGCAGGCTCGAATTGCAGCACTACTCACAGATGATCGAGTTGATGAATTAATCGTCGCACAAGGTCAATATCAAATTGGCGACATTTTTTTAGGAACAGTTGAAAATGTTCTCCCTGGAATTGATGCCGCTTTCATAAATATTGGTGAAAGTGAAAAAAATGGGTTCATCCATGTATCAGATCTAGGTCCATTAAGACTCAAAAAAGGAATATTAGGAATAACTGAATTACTAGAACCAAAACAAAAAGTTCTTGTCCAAGTAATTAAGGAACCCACAGGCTCAAAAGGGCCTAGGCTGACGGGTAGTGTCTCAATACCTGGAAAGTATTTGATATTACAGCCATTTGGTCAAGGAGTAAATATATCCAGAAAAATAAATACAGAAACAGAAAGAAACCGTTTAAAAGCTCTTGGGGTTTTAATAAAACCACCTAGCACTGGTTTACTATTTAGAACAGAGGCCGAAAAGATAAAAGAAGAACTACTTATTGAAGATTTAGAAAATTTAATTCAAAAATGGGAAAACATTTTAAAAGTTTCTGAGACTACTAATCCCCCAAATTTAATAAAGAGAGATGATGATTTCTCTCTTAAGATTTTGAGAGATCATATGAAATCATCAACTAAAAGCATAATTATCGATAGTAAATTTTCAGTTGAAAGGGCAAACGATTTTTTAATAAATTATGAATCTAATCTAGATATTGAATATCACGATAATGATTTAAATCAACATATTTTAGAGAAGTATGATATCAAGAAAACAATCCAAAAGGCTCTTCAACCGAGGGTAGACCTCCCTTCAGGAGGTTATATAATTATTGAGCCTACTGAAGCTCTCACAGTAATTGATGTTAACTCTGGATCATTCACAAGATCCGCCAACTCAAGACAAACTGTTTTGTGGACTAATTGCGAAGCAGCAGTGGAAATCTCAAGACAAATGAAATTAAGAAATATTGGTGGTGTTATCGTAGTAGATTTTATTGATATGGAATCTAGAAGAGATCAATTCCAGTTACTTGAGCATTTTACTGCAGCAATAAAAGATGATTCTGCTAGGCCTCAAATAGCTCAACTTACTGAATTAGGTTTAGTTGAGTTAACCAGAAAAAGACAAGGTCAAAATATATATGAATTATTCGGCAAAAAATGTTCTACATGCAATGGTACCGGCCATGAAGAAAATCAATTGCATTATGAAATTTCTAAACTACCAATTAAAAATATTGAAGAAAAAACTAATAAATCAAAAAGTATAAAACCTTTAGATATAGATAATTCTCAATCAACTGTGTCTAAGGAAAAAATAATTGAAAAAGAATTCCCTAATACCAAGAATCTCAATAAGGAAGATTCTTCTTACAAAAAAGAAAATAATGATTCCAATACATTAAATTCAAAAGAAAAAAATATAATAACCGTTGATCTTACTAATGATGAAAAAATTGTTTTTAGTCAATTAGGTATTAATCCGCTAATAAAGTTAGGGAAAGAATATCTCACTAGCAATAATTTTGTACATTTAAATGAAACTAGTAATAAAAAGGAAAAAACTTTAGATAATAAAAAATCAAAAGCAAAACAAGAAAAAAAAGTCTCAAAATCTAAAGAAGTAGAAGAGATTGAGATTAACATTGGAGCAAATGCAAATTACAAAGAAAAATCAACAAAAAAAACTAATGAGAATGAAGAAATTGTATTTATTGATAAGAAAGATGAAATAGATCTCACAGAAGAGATAAACAGTGTAAGAAAAAAAAGAAGAAGATCTTCAGCAAGTATTGAATAAAGTATCCGAAGTTGGAATAGATGAAGTTGGAAGAGGAGCAGTTTTTGGTCCAGTTTTCTCAGCAGTTGTAGTATTAACTGAAAAAAATAAATTTAAGTTGAAACAATTAGGAATAATTGATAGTAAAAAATTAACTCCTAAAAAAAGAAAATTTCTTTTGCCAAAAATTTTACTATTTTCTTCAGATTTTGCAATTGGGCAATCCTCGGCAAGAGAAATAGATAAACATGGTATTAGAGTTGCAACTGAACTTTCAATGATAAGAGCTTTAAAAAAATTAAAAAAGAAACCATCTGAACTAATAATTGATGGCCCATTATTATTAAGACCATGGAAGGGAATTCAAAAAAATATAGTATCAGGAGACTCGAAATTTACTGCAATAGCTTCAGCCAGCATAGTTGCAAAAGTATCTCGAGATAATCTAATGGAAAGTTTAGAAAAAAAATATTCCGGATACTTAATATTTAAAAATAAAGGTTACGGCACCAAAGAGCATCTTTCAATTATCAAAGAAAAGGGAATAACTAACCTTCATAGGAAAAGTTTTTTAAAAAAATCAAATCTTATTTAATTCACACCAATCTAAAAAATCTTTAACTAATTGCTGTTGTACTCTTGACTTTATGCCCAACAAAATTCCATTTAATACCGAATGGCCAGTAGATTCCAAAATTTTCTTTGGTACAAACTTCAATAGAGGAGGTTGGCTTACAGATACCCCTAGAAGCGCCTCCCCTTCTAATCCAATATCAGTTGCTTCCAAATTCGCTTTCAAAATAAGATTAAAGTCATCGATTATCCCTAAACCATCCAATGTACTTTCAAGGGCACTCATTCTTAAAATTCCATCTTTATTATCTACTGCAATTGAAACAACAGGATTAATATCTAATTGAAAAACCTTAAAACTTGTTACTGTATACTTGTACCTACCTTCCCCTTCAGGTAATAATTTTTTGGAGTCCAGCATTGCTCCAACAACTCTTTCTTCTTCCAAAAGATATTTAGAAAGATATTCTTTATTTCGTTTTACAGAAAGCTTTAGTTTCTGTTTAGCATCAAAAGACAATAGCATTTTCTAGATCCCTCCAATGCTTATTTGATCTCTTTTTTTCTTACAATTAATCATGCGCAAACAAGTTGCATATTTAGGTCCTAAAGGGACATACGCAGAAAAAGCAGCTCATATATTATCAAAGCTTGCCAATTTTCAGACACCTATATTTGTACCATGTAATGGGTTACATTCGGTCATTAAATCAATAGCCTACAACAATTGTGATGCTGCTGTAGTTCCTATCGAAAATTCTGTAGAAGGTGGGGTAACAGCCACTCTAGATGCCCTTTGGAAATATCCTGATATATTTATCAATAAAGCGATTGTTTTACCCATAAAACATGCATTAATTAGTGACGGAGAACTTTCAATCATTTCAGAAGTGTTATCTCATCCTCAAGCATTAGCTCAATGTTCAGAATGGTTATCTGAAAATCTTCCAAATGCTATCCCTCTTCCAACTAATTCAACATCAGAAGCTGTCAATATGGTAAAGGGGAGTAAATTTAGAGCAGCTATCGGTTCAAAATCATTAATTCAAATTGAAGGACTTAAAGAATTAGCCTTTCCTATTAATGATGTTCCAGGAAATTGCACTAGATTTGTCTTATTGAGCAAAGAATTAAATTCTAATTCAGCAAATATTGCCAGTTTTGCTTTCTCCTTAATCTCAAATAGACCTGGAGCTTTACTTAAAGCTATAAACTACATTGCAGACTTTGGATTTAATATGAGTAAAATAGAGTCTAGGCCTTCAAAAAGAGAGTTAGGCGAATATGTGATTTATATTGATTTAGAAATAAATAACCAAAATAATATTAAAAATTTTCTTGAATTAAAGAATCATTTAAAGCCTTTGTGTAAAAACTTTGTAGATTTTGGAAATTATTTTTCTGAAAATGTTGAATTAGATTAATTTATCCTCTACATTTATAAACTCCAAACTCCATTAAACCTTTTCTAAATGCCCAGTTCATGAGAAGTATTGTTGGGATCTCTCTAATAGACTTAATTACCGCTAAAGGACCAAGTGACAAAATTGAAAAAGGTCTGCGAATACCTTCAAAAATTGAGTCATACCAAGAAGGATTTGTATAACAATTCCAATTTTCAACAATCACTCTTCCTGCACTATTTGAATTAGTTCTAAGAATATTACCGAATTCGTTGATGCTAATAAAATTAGGATGTACCCACTGTTCAAGTAATTGTTTAAGAACCAATTTTTCAAAAAAAGATGGGGGGTATTCCCTCAGATCTCTTGAGTTCCAATCAGCCAAAGTCAAATACCCTCCAGGTCTCAAAGTTCTCAGCATTTCATCTGCAAACTTATTTTTATCATTCATGTGTGCGCCCGCCTCAACACTCCAAACGGCATCAAATGATCCATCTTTAAATTTTAAATTCAGTGCATCCATAACTTGGAAGTTGCAATTGAGTCCAAAAGGAGTAAGTTCTCGTGCTCTTTTCACTTGAGCAGGACTAATTGTAATTCCAGTAACATTAAACCCATAATATTTTGCAAGAATCCTAGAACTTCCTCCTATTCCGCAACCTACATCGAGTATTCTTGAACCTTTTGGTAATTTATCTAAACCACTCCACTTGACTAACTCATGTACAAACCGAACTTTAGCATTTCTAAAATCAATATTTCTCTCCCCTGAAGGATAAAACCCCAAATGTATATGCTCTCCCCACAATCTCTCAAGTAATTTATCCTCAGTCCAAGCATCATATGCAGATGCCACAGTACCAGAAGAAATATATTTTCTAGCATTAATTCTCCAAATGATAGATCCCACTAAAAGTAAAAAAGACAGTACAAAAAAGGGGAATAGTATTTCAAACATTTAATTTTCTTTTATGTCAGGAAAACTTTCTTTCAAGGCTGTTCTTGCTGCAAGTTGTTTTCTTGTATGATCAAGCATTTCATATTCTCTTTGCAAACGAGTGTAAGTATTTCTTTCCTCAAGAAGTCTTTGCTGTTCCTCCGCTACAGGACCACCTAAATGTGCACCTATCCAAAATGATAGCTCCATAGGGTTGTTGGGTAATTTATCGGGTAGATTTTTCTTGGTATTTGTCAATTTACTAGTTAAACTAATAACGTCACTTAATGATTCTATAACTAAATCTTTTAGAGAATCTAATTTGTGAAAGTTATCAATATTATCATCACTAATCCAACTTACCATCGCCGAACAAAATGGTGTTGAACGAATAATTTCTAAGACTTGAAATCTTTGTTGTCCAAGAGTGATAATATTACTTCTTCCGTCCTCTGCAGTTTGATGCTTTATTATTTGAGCACAGCATCCAACTTTAGCCATACTTTTAGTATTTGGATCCCACTTTACAACTCCAAACATAGAATCAGCCTCGAGGACTGTTTGAAGCATAATTCTATATCTCGATTCAAAAATGTGTAAAGGCAATACCTCTTGAGGGAAAAGCACTACCTCTGGCAAAGGAAATAAAGGTAATTCCCTTACTGAGAGCTCTCCCATTTAAACCTCATTTATATCTTTTTATATTAATCAATTTAAGAAGTTTTCGGGATTTCTTAAAGTTTAACTTCTATATCTACACCACTAGGAAGATCCAACTTCATTAAAGCATCGATAGTTTTTGCAGAAGGACTGTAAATATCAATTATTCTTCGATGAGTCCTTGTTTCAAAATGCTCTCTAGAGTCTTTATCTACATGTGGTGACCTTAATACACAATAAATTTTCCTTTTTGTTGGTAATGGTATTGGACCTATTGCTGAAGCAGATGTAGTATCGGCAGTCTGAATTATTTTATCGCAAGATAAATCAAGCATTCTTCTATCAAATGCTTTTAGTCTGATTCTTATTTTTTGTTGTGCAATTGATGCAGTCATAATTTCAAATTAACTTATGTAGGAGGGCCATTGATTAACAATGACCCTAATCCATTAACCTATATTAAATGATTGAGGTTAAATTCTTAAAATTCAAATATATTATTTGAGAATTTTAGAAACAACTCCAGCACCAATAGTTCGACCACCTTCACGAATTGCGAATCGCATACCTTGTTCAATAGCTACTGGACAAATTAATTCCCCAGTCATCTTGATTCTGTCGCCTGGCATAACCATTTCAACATTAGAACCATCATCAGAGGTAAAAGCTGTGATTTGACCTGTTACATCAGTTGTTCTGATATAAAACTGAGGTCTATATCCTGCGAAGAAAGGTGTATGTCTGCCACCCTCTTCTTTTTTGAGAACATAAACTTCACCTTCAAACTGAGTATGAGGAGTAATGGATCCTTTCTTAACGAGTACCATTCCTCTCTCAATATCTTCTTTCTGAACGCCACGTAAAAGTAAACCAACATTATCGCCAGCCATACCTTCATCAAGCAGTTTGCGGAACATTTCAACGCCAGTAACAGTTGTTAATCTTGTATCTCTTATTCCAACTATTTCAACTTCTTCTCCAACCTTAACTTTACCTCTCTCAATTCTTCCAGTAGCAACAGTTCCTCTACCAGTAATTGAGAAAACATCTTCAACTGCCATCAAAAATGGTTTATCAACTTCTCTTTCAGGTTCAGGAATGCTAGCATCAACTGCTTTCATTAAATCTTCAATTTTCGATTCCCAAGTAGAATCACCTTCAAGAGCTTTTAAACCGGAAACTTGGACTATAGGAATATCATCTCCTGGGAAGTCATAACTATCTAATAGTTCTCTGATTTCCATTTCAACAAGTTCAATAATTTCTTCATCATCGACCATATCGCACTTGTTTAGAGCAACTACAAGAGCAGGAACTCCAACTTGTTTAGCAAGAAGAATATGCTCTTTTGTTTGCGCCATAGGCCCATCTGTAGCTGCACAAACTAGAATAGCTCCGTCCATTTGGGCAGCACCTGTAATCATGTTTTTTACATAATCAGCATGCCCAGGGCAATCGACATGAGCATAATGTCTGCCTTCAGTTTCATATTCGACGTGAGCTGTATTAATAGTAATACCACGTTCTCTTTCCTCAGGAGCACCATCAATGTCTCCATAGTCTTGAGCTTGAGCTTGACCTTTTTTTGCTAATACATTTGTAATAGCAGCAGTAAGTGTTGTTTTTCCATGATCAACATGGCCTATAGTACCTATGTTGACATGTGGTTTGTTCCTTTCGAACTTCTCGCGAGCCATTTTAAATTAAAGAATCGAGGGTTTAAGAGTGTTTTAGTTTAGAGATCAGGAGTTGCCCTGATTCTTGGAAATGATAGCTTCAGCAACATTACGAGGAACTTCCTCATAATTTGCGAACTCCATTGAAAATATACCCCGACCTTGAGTCATTGATCGGAGTTGAGTAGCATAACCGAACATTTCGGCTAAGGGCACTTTGGCCTGTACCTTAGACAATCCATCATCAACAGATTGTCCTTCTACTTGACCTCTTCTAGAAGAGAGATCACCAATTACAGATCCAAGAAAGTCGTCAGGACTTTCGACCTCAACTTTCATCATAGGCTCTAATAGGACAGGATTACATTTTTTAACCCCATCTTTAAAAGCCATGGAACCTGCAATTTTGAAAGCCATTTCAGATGAGTCTACATCGTGGAATGAACCATCGACTAGTGTTACTTTTACATCAATGAGTGGATAACCGGCAAGAACACCAGATTCGCAGGTCTCTTTCATTCCATTAGATGCAGGACCAATGTACTCTTTTGGAACAGTTCCACCAACAATTTTATTAACAAATTCAAAACCTTTACCAACTTCAGCAGGTTCCATTTCAATTATTACATGTCCATATTGACCTTTTCCTCCAGTTTGCCTTGCATATTTACCTTCACCTTTAGAGCTAGACCTAATGGTCTCTCTATATGAAACCTGAGGAGCTCCAATATTAGCTTCAACTTTAAATTCCCTTAACATTCTGTCAACAAGGATTTCTAGATGCAACTCACCCATACCAGCAATTACAGTTTGATTAGTCTCAGGATCTGTACTTACCCTAAATGTTGGATCTTCTTCAGACAAAGCAGTTAAAGCTTTTGATAATTTTTCCATATCCCCTTTGGTTTTTGGCTCAACGGCCACTGAAATAACTGGTTCAGGTATAAACAATGTCTCTAAAACTATAGGATCTTCTGTATTACATAAAGTATCACCAGTTGTTGTGTTTTTTAGACCTAATACAGCTCCTAAATCGCCAGCCCTCAATTCATCAACCTCCTCTCTTTCATCAGCCTTTAGAATAACTAATCTAGAAATTCTCTCTTTAGCATCTTTAGTAGAATTCATGACATAACTTCCCTTTGAAAGAACTCCTGAATACATTCTTACAAAAGTTAATTTCCCATAGGGATCTGACATCACTTTGAAAGCTAATGCACTGAAAGGAGCATTATCATCTGAAGGTCTAACATCTTCTTTACCACTTGGTAAAACACCTTGTATTGGTTTCACATCAACTGGAGCTGGCAAGTAATCAACAACAGCATCTAAAACAAGTTGTACTCCTTTATTCTTAAAAGCTGACCCACACAATACAGGAACCAATCCATGTTTTAAAACCCCTTCTCTTATACCTTTTTTAAGTTGTTCTTCAGATAATTCTCCTGTCTCGAGAAATACTTCTATTAACTCTTCATCATTTTCTGCAACACTCTCCATCAACTTGTCTCTCCACTCAGAAGCAGCCTCCTCCATTTCAGACGGAATTGGTGCTTCTTCAATATCAGTACCTAGGTCATTTTTGTAAAGATATGCTTTGTTAGCAACTAAATCAATAATGCCTGTGAGATCACCTTCAGCTCCAATAGGTAGCTGAATTGGAAGTGCATTTGCTTTAAGTCGATCTTTAATTTGCTCATTAACCTTTAAAAAGTCTGCGCCAGTTCTGTCCATTTTGTTAACAAAAACCATTCTTGGGACAGAGTATCTATCTGCTTGACGCCAAACTGTTTCAGATTGAGGCTGAACTCCACCTACCGCGCAAAATACAGCTATTACTCCATCTAAGACACGCATTGATCTTTCCACTTCAATAGTAAAATCAACGTGTCCTGGAGTATCTATAATATTAATTCTATGATCTTGCCAACTAGTAGATATTGCAGCAGCAGTAATAGTTATTCCTCTTTCTCTTTCTTGAGCCATCCAATCTGTTACGGCAGCACCATCATGAACCTCTCCTATCTTGTGAACCACACCTGAATAAAACAATATTCTTTCAGTTGTTGTTGTCTTCCCTGCGTCAATATGAGCGGCTATACCTATGTTCCTTACTCGTTCTAGGGGAAAGTCGCGTGCCAATTTTAAAGCTCCAAATAAATTAATTTTTGATATT
>QCLW01000027.1 GCA_003214235.1 Prochlorococcus sp. AG-418-F16 | reverse complement strand
GAAGAAATTATTCAACTTCTTTTAAGTGATGGCAAATTAATAAAAAGACCGTTTTTGATTTACGAAGGGGAAAAAGTAATATTAGGTTTTAACGAAATTGAATATGCTAAACAACTTATATGAGGTTAAAAAATCAAAATTTCATTAATTTTATGCCTGCTTCTATTAAAAGTTTTTTAAAAGAATGGGGCCTACTAATTCTATTAACTTTTTTTGTTTCTTCTTGTAGATCTTTTTTCGCAGAACCACGTTATATCCCTTCTGGCTCAATGCTCCCAGAATTGCAAATAAACGATAGGCTAATTATTGAAAAATTTTCACTAAGAAACTCTTTACCAAAAAGAGGAGATATTGTTGTTTTTAAATCACCTTACTCGTTTGACGAAAAATTAATTTCATCAAGATCTAAGCCTCTACCAAAAAAAAGATATTGTTTTTTTATGAGTTTTCCTCCGATGTCTTTTATTCCTGGGTTGAGGGATCAAGCTTGCGATGCTTATATTAAAAGAGTTGTGGCACTTCCAGGAGAAATTGTCAGTGTAAATAAGAAGGGTGAATTAATAATAAATAATAAATTAATTCCTGAACCTTATATCTCTTATAAGTGCTCATTATCCCTATTTAATAAATGTGGTAAATTTGAAAATATAAAAGTACCAGAAGATCATTTTTTAGTTTTAGGCGATAATAGGTCAAATAGCTGGGATGGTAGATATTGGCCTGGAAGTAAATTTCTTCATAAAAAGGATATAATTGGTAAAGCATATTTCAGATTTTGGCCTCTTAGTCAAGTTGGCTTTTTTAATAAATAAAGCCTTGTTTCTGAATCTGAATTTATCAAAATAAATTTTTAAAAATGGTTTTTATTTAAAGTGCTCCTGAAGCAGTTGAATCAATTATTCCTCCTAGGTGTGTTGTAATGTTTAGAGCGCTTATCACAGGGGGCTTATTGGAATCATTAAAAAGGTCAATTATAGTTATTCCACCATTACCTTGTTTTATCATCCAAATATTTGAATAATTAATCCCAAGGATATTGCAAATTAGAGTTTTATTGACTGCATCATGAGCAACCAGAAGGCTTTGATCATTATCCTTTTGAGATAAACAAATTTTCTCAAAACCTTCTAAGGACCTCTCTGATACATCTTTTATAGATTCACCTTCGGGCATTGTTACATCTTCAGGTTTATCATGCCAATTTTTTAGTAAAACAGGCCACTGTTCTCTGATTTCTGCTTCCAGTTTACCCTCCCATAATCCGTGACTAATTTCTACAAGTGAATCTATTTTTTCTATTTTTAAATCTTTGCTATTTTGAAGGATTATTTGTGCAGTCTCATAAGGCCTATTCATTGAACTTGAAAATGCCTTATTGAAAGAAATATTTCTCAAATATTCAAAAGTTTTCCTAGCTTGATCTTTACCGTTTTCATTTAAAGGAATATCAATTTGGCCTTGGAATCTACCTTCTTTGTTCCAGTTGGTTTCACCATGCCTTATTAGAAATATTCTTGAATCTCCAATTTGATTTGGGATATTTTTATTAAGATGAGACGTTTGATTTAAACATTCAATTTGGGTCTTAAAAGAGTTGTCTTTCCTTGTAATATTGAGTATAGAAAAAGAAGCATTTTCTAATCTTATTTTCCTAAAACCTTGCTTAGGCTTTCCTAATAATAAGAGGATTAAGCATCTGAGAATTGCATTATGTCCTACAACTAAAATATTTACATCATCTTTGTCTAAATAATTTTTTAAAATATCTTCTAAGAAATTTGTTGCTTGATCAAATAACTCTTGAATTGGTTTATAAGTTTTATTGTCATTTCTTTTTAAGATTAGATTTTCTGGATCATTTTTCCATATAGGGTAAATTTCTGGAAATTTCTTTTTTATTTCATCAACTCTTATACCAGACCATTCACTAAGATCTACCTCTAGTAAATTATCATCAAATAAAATATTTTGTTCTTTATTAAAGCTCTTTTTAATTGTTTTTGCAGTCTCTGCCGCTCTCACAAGTGGGGAGGAATAGATTTTATCGAAGTTTATTTTTGATAATGCTTTGCCTGCTTTTCGGGCTTGTTCGTATCCTTCATCAGTTAATAATGAATCATCTGTTCTCCCTTGAATTAATCCTTTTGCATTGAAACTACTTAGTCCATGCCTAACTAAAACTAATCGTATAGTCATTATATAAATTTGAAAATTAAGATAATTTAATCATCTCATGGCGTGATTAAAATAGATATATAAATATTAGAAAATTCAATGATAACTAAGTATAATTTTCAACTATATAATAAGTTATGATCTTTAAAAATATTTCTAAGTCAAAACTCTCTTTAGCTTTAATTTCTATTGTCATAACTTTTTTTGTATGGCAGCAAGGCTTAAGAGATAGTTTAAATAGACCATCTGTTACATTTGATATAAGTCAAAAAGAGCAAGAGATTGCTGAATTATCGCTCCAATCAATACCTGTAAATCTTAAAAAATTTTTTATCATAAATGATCCTGTTGATCAAATAAATAAATCACTCTCTGAGGTCTCATTTGATGAACTAACAGAAAGAAATAAATTAATTCGAATAATTTCTTCAGAATCAAATGATCCTATAGTCTATAAAAATATATCCAAAGATTTTGAAAATAAAAACTTTAAATTACTGATTGATGAGATAGAAAAAACATCCAATAATAATTCATATAAACCAAATTCTGATAAATTTGATTTGTTTAAAGGGGATAGATTTTTATATCACCTTTTAAGCCGGAAATTTGATTTTGACGATAGTTCATTAATAACAAAATCATTTTCAAGCAAAATGTTTTTAAAAATATTAGCCATCAGACTAATACCTCTTTTAACAATACTTCTTGGCTCAATTCTGGCTCTAAAAATATTATGGACCACTATATCTTTGAGAAAGTTTGGTTGGAAAGAAATTAAATCCTTGGATTTAGAGTTAATAGATATGGTTTTATTAATTGCAGGTGGATTTGTTGTTTTAGGAGAAGTGGTATCACCTTTATTTTCTTTGAGTTTAGTTGAACTTTTTTCTAAAAATATCTCTAATGAATTGTCTCAATCTTTAAAAATATTCTTTGGATATATTTTCATGGCTATTCCGCCATTAGGGATAGTTTATTATCAAATTAAATCTTTGAATGGTGAATTTACTTTTAAAAAGGATTATTTACAGTTCAATTTCTTGCCAATAAAATATTCAATTATTCAGGGAATTAAAGGTTGGTTAACAATAGTTCCTTTTGTTTTATTGATTTCTCTAATTATGAATAGTCTGATCGATAATCAAAATGGTAGTAACCCTTTGCTCGAAATTGTTCTTAATAAGAATAATAATTACTTTTCATTTTTTCTATTGTTTGTAACAACAACTCTCTTAGCTCCTCTATTTGAGGAGATTATATTTCGCGGTATTTTACTACCAACTCTTTCAAGAGATTTTGGAGTAATTTCGGGTATCATAGTTTCAGCTTTTATCTTTGCTTTAGCTCATTTAAGCTTGGGAGAAATGCCACCATTATTTGTCCTAGGAATCGGATTAGGAATTACAAGAATTGCTTCAGGGAGTTTGTTCGCGTCTGTGATTATGCATTCTTTATGGAATGGATTGACTTTCTTGAATTTGTTCTTATTAAGGGCATAAAGAATTTAATTTTTTACTTGCGAATCAAACAAAAAGATGTTTATTTAATTAATAACACTTCTTTCATTTAAAAAATAAATCATAGATGAAACCTTATGGGAATCAAGTTAATTTTAAAAAAAAAGTTTCATATGAAAGTAAAAAAAATTCTAAAAAAATATCCATACTTAATATTAAATTAATACATCAAATTTTCGACACCATTAATATCTCTCTTTTGGTATTAATTTTTACCTTATTTTTCTTATCTTTTGATAGCCAAAGGAAATGGTCAAATACATATAAAACCTTATCTGAAACAAGATCTATCAATAATAATCTCATTGATTATATTGCTAAAATTGAGGAATTTTATATTAGTGAACTTGAGTCTCTCAATATTTATAGAAAAACTAAACCTGAAGATTTAATCTATTTAGATAAACTTGCAGAAAAAAAAGAAAGTTTATTTAAGAAAAATTTAAGTACCTTCATTAAAGGTTTTAGTGATAGCAAATATCAAAGGGGATATTGATGAAAAAATACAAAAAAATTGTTCATCTAATACCCCTTGATCAAAGAAGATTTAAATTCCTCTATATTTTTAGTTTACTATTAATATTTTGTTTATTTGGGAGGTTAGTTAAATTGCAAGTCTTTAATTCCTCTGATTTGCAAAGGAAAGCTAGATTAATACAGTCTTCTAAAACTAACTCCTTAAAAAAAAGGAGATCAATTGTTGATAGAAACAATAGACTAATTGCTTACGATAAACCGCTCTATAAATTATGGGCCCATCCAAAATATTTTAATTTTCCTGGTGATTCAATTAGCAGAGTTCGCAGTATTGAAGAAGTTACAAAAAAATTGTCGCCTATCTTAGATATTAATGATGAAATACTTTTGGGGAGATTTAATAATAAAATCAGCGGTATCAAGCTTTTGGATAAAATTCCTGAAGAAAAGGCAGAAAAGATTAAGAACCTTAAAATAAGCGGACTTGATTTGTTTAAATATTCGCAGAGATATTATCCACAAGGTGAGCTTTACTCTAATCTTGTCGGTTTTGTTAATGATGAGAATAAAGCTTCAGCAGGTTTAGAGCTTCATTTAGATAATCAAATTAAAGTTTTTAATAAAGGTAATTTAATAAAAAGAGGAGGAGATGGAACTCCGCTGCCGGATAATTCAGCCCCAGGTGATTTTATTTCTGATTACAAAAGTTTAGGCCTAACTATAGATTCAAAATTACAGAAAGCGTCATTCAATGCATTAACAAAGCAAGTAAGCAAATGGAAAGCAAAGAAGGGGTTTGCCATGGTTATGGATGTTAATAATGGTCGGATTCTCTCCTTGGTTACAGCCCCGTCATATGATCCAAATAAATTTTGGCAGTATGATTCTGAACTCTTTAGGGGTTGGTATTCTCAAGATTTAATTGAGCCTGGTTCAACTTTTAAACCTATTAATCTTGCCTTAGCGTTAGAAGAAAAAGTAATCCAGAAAGATGGATTAGTTGAAGATATTGGAAAGATTAGTGTTGGAGGATGGACACTTTCTAATTGGGATAAAAAAGGTAATGGATACATTGACTATCCAAAAGTATTGCAGGTTTCCAGTAATGTTGGGATGGTAAAAATAATGCAAAATTTAGACCCTAAAATTTATTGGGATTGGCTGAAAAATATAGGTATAAATAAAAATTTAGAGACTGACCTATTTGAATCAACTGCTGGCCAACTAAAGAGAAAAGATTTATTTGTAAATCAATCAATTGAGCCTGCAGTAACTTCTTTTGGTAAAGGGTTCTCAATCTCTCCACTTAAATTGGCTCAACTTCATGCGGCTTTAGCTAATGGGGGTTTTGAAGTGACTCCTCATGTAACCTCAACTTTTAAAGAAAGAGTTAATAAAAATCCAAAAAAACAATTTTTTTCACACGAGGTCTCTAAAACTGTTCTTGAATGGATGGAGAGCGTAGTTGATAAAGGTAGTGGGTCTGGAGTAAGAATCCAGGGTTACAGGATAGCAGGTAAAACGGGTACTTCTCAAAAAGCCTTAAATGGTTCTTATACAAATAAAAAGGTTTGTAGTTTTGTCGCAACCTTACCAGTTAATGATCCGAAATATGTTGTCCTTGTAGTCGTTGATGAGCCATCTAAATCATATGCATATGGTTCAACTGTCGCAGTACCAGTTGCTAAAGAAATTATTGAGAGTTTGATAGTAATAGAAAAAATACCTCCTAAGATTAAAGATCACGAAATGATTGTTAAAAAACCCTAAAATTTTCCAGTTTTATAAATATTTAGTTCATTATCTGATGATTTCATCAGGAATAAAAGCTAGTTTATATATATGTATGATTATCTAGATATGAAATCAATTTTAGAACAATTATCCTCAATGACGGTTGTTGTTGCTGATACTGGAGATTTAGATTCGATAAAAAAATTTCAACCAAGGGACGCCACTACCAATCCATCGCTAATACTTGCTGCTGCTAAGAACCCTGATTATGTGAAATTAATTGATAAAGCTTTAGAAAGTTCAGAAAATTCATTGCCCCAAGGATTCTCTGAAATTGAATTAATTAAAGAAACTGTTGACCAAGTTTCAGTATTTTTTGGAAAAGAAATATTGAAAATTATTTCAGGACGAGTATCTACAGAAGTTGATGCAAGACTTAGCTTTGACACTGACGCTACGGTAGAAAAAGCGAGAAAATTGATCAATCTTTACAAAAATTTTGGAATTGAAAAGGAAAGAATTTTGATTAAGATTGCCGCAACTTGGGAGGGAATTAAGGCCGCTGAAATTTTGGAAAAAGAGGGTATTAAATGCAACTTAACTTTACTTTTCAACTTCTGCCAAGCTGTAACTTGTGCCAATGCAAAGATAACTCTAATTTCTCCGTTCGTTGGCCGTATATTGGATTGGCATAAAGCAAAAACTGGTAAAACTAGTTTTGTTGGAGCTGAAGACCCTGGTGTTATTTCGGTTACACAAATTTACAAGTACTTTAAAGAAAAGGGATTCAAGACAGAAGTAATGGGAGCCAGTTTTAGAAATCTTGATGAAATAAAAGAATTAGCAGGTTGCGATCTTTTAACAATCGCACCGAAATTTCTTGAGGAACTGAAAAAAGAAAAAGGAGAGTTGATTAGAAAATTAGATGTAAGTACCCAAATCAAAAATTCTATTAACTACGAATTTGAAGAAAAAGATTTCAGATTAAGTATGTTAGAAGATCAAATGGCGAGTGAGAAGCTTAGTGAAGGGATTACTGGATTTAGTAAGGCTATAGAAGAATTGGAAGAGCTGCTACTTAAGAGATATTCAGAAATTAAAAATCATAAATTAATTTCTGCTAACTAAATTTAATTTTGAATTAAAAAAAGAATCATGACCCACTTTTTGTTAAAAGTCTTCCGATAACTCTTTTTGCAATATCTTCATAACTCATTTCTCCTGATAATATTTGAGCAATACGTTTGGGTGCAGTTTTTCTTTTGACACCTAATTGGTATCCAGTTCTGGGAAATCTATAAAAGACCTGCGCTATTCTCCTCCCCCAAGCCATTGATTTCCCCCAAATGTTGTTAATTTTTATCGTATAAAGATTTAAATCATCTACTTTTCCTGATAGATACTGATCTATGTATGCTGCAGCATAAAAACTGCTAATTAAAGATGGTCGAATTCCTTCAGCTAAAAATGGATCAGATAGAGATGCTGCATCTCCAACCGCTAAAACTTTGTCACTATTAATTGAGTGGAAGCCATTCCATATTCTCAGTTTCTTACTAATTGTTTTATGAGGAAAATCATCAAAACCGAAGCTTCTGAGCACTTGTTTATTTATACCCTGATTTTCTAAGAGACCATTATTTATAAAAGTACCTAAACCAACATTTAAGCTTTCTTTAAGGGGGAATGCCCATGCAAACCCATATTTTATAAATCCAAATTCAAATCTAACTGCATCTCTAGGTATTTCACCTAACCCTCTCAATCTTAATGAGATTGTGTTGGCAAATTTCGGTTTTCTTGGCCCTAAATTGAAATATCCTGCCCATTTGGATTGGGACCCATCTGCAATAACAAGAAATTCTGATGTATATTTTTTTTTGTTATTACAAGTAATTTCCCAAAGATCATTTTTTTTTATGATTTTTTCTATCAATAATGGTCTCATTATCTGAACTCCATTCTTCAAGGACTTATCAAGCAATAATTGATCAAGTTTCTCTCTTTTAATAATCCAAAATGGAGATTCACCAGTCAGATCAGCAGTCACATTATCTGCACCCTTCCATCTGAATTCAACATTCTTAATTTTTGATTCTATGCAATCATTGATGTCTAAAGAGAGGAATTTTTGCATTGAAGATGCCATCCCACCCGCACATGGTTTGTAATCCTGGAATTTTTCTTTTTCAATAATTAAAACAGAATATCCTTTCTTTGATAGATTAAGAGCGGTGGAAGATCCTGATAAACCTCCACCAATTATTACAACGTCAAATCCTATCAAACTTTTAGAATTTCCTTCTCTTTCTCAGACAATTTAGTTTCTATTAAAGCAATATATTTATTAGTAATTTTTTGAATTTCAGATTGATTATCTCTCGATTCGTCAATAGAAATAAGACCATCTTTCTCGTCTTTTTTTTCTTTTTCAACAGCATCTCTTCTGATATTTCTCAAAGCTACTTTCCCTTCCTCTGCATATTTAGAGGCTAATTTACAAAATTCTTTTCTTCTTTCTTCTGTTAAAGGAGGAACATTTATTCTTATTACTTTCCCATCATTATTTGGAGTAATACCTAAATCACTCATGGAAATAGACTTCTCTATCGCTTGTAAGCATGAAATATCAAAAGGTTGTATTGAAATTGTTTGTGAATCAACAGTGCTTATTGTGGCAAGTGATTTGATTGGTGTTTCTGCTCCGTAGTACTCAACACTTACTCTGTCTAACAATGAAGCATTAGCTCTGCCTGTCCTAATTGTATTAAAGTTTCTTTGAGTTGCTTCAATACTTTTATTCATACTTTCTTGAATTTCTTGTTCTTTCATAATTGAAATTTAAATAAGCTTTAACTAATTAAAGAGCCTATCGACTCCCCCGCAACAGCTTTAGAGATATTCCCTTTTTTGAATATATCAAATACCATAATTGGAATATTATTATCTTTGCAGAGAGCTATTGCAGTACTATCCATTACTGCGATTTCATCACTAAGAACTTGTTGATAACTAAGAGAAGAATATTTTTTTGCATCCTGAAATTTATTAGGATCACAATCGTACACTCCATCAACTTTAGTAGCCTTCATGACAACTTCAGCGTTTATCTCTGCTGCCCTAAGAGCTGCTGTAGTGTCAGTTGTAAAAAATGGATTCCCGCATCCACCTCCGAAAACTACAACTCTACCTTTCTCTAGGTGCCTCATGGCTCTTCTTCTAATATAAGGTTCTGCAATTTCCTGCATTTCGATGGCAGTTTGAACTCTTGTTGCTACTCCAACTCTTTCAAGACCATCTTGAAGTGAAATGGCATTCATTACTGTTGCTAGCATGCCCACATAATCAGCCGTTGCTCTATCCATACCATCTGCGGATCCTTTAAGCCCTCTAAAAATGTTCCCACCGCCAACAACTATTGCAAGTTGTACATTATTTTCTACTACTTTGGAAACGTCTTCTGCAATTGACTGAACTATAGCAGGGTCAATACCATAAGGTTTTTCACCCATTAGTGCTTCACCACTAAGTTTTAAGAGAACTCTTTTGTAAGTCATTCAATAATCATACTTTTAAGACCTTAGCAAGTAAATGTACCAAAATTATTTTTTGTTCAAATATTGCTTGCGTCTTTAAACATTTCTAAAGCTGCTGGAATGAAATTAAATAAAAATTTGTTTTACTAGAATTCAACACACTTTTGTGCTTTTATTCCTTGTTCTTTGAAAGGATGTTTTATTAGTTTCATTTCTGTAACTAGATCAGCATAATTGATAATAGAATCAGATGCTCCCCTTCCAGTTAAAACAATATGATTTTTTCTATTATTTAAACTTTTTAAAAAAGTGATTATTTCTTCTGAAGCAAGATAGCCAAGTTTTGTAGCTATGTTGATCTCATCAAGGATTATAAGTTTATAAGATTCGTTCTTTATGTAATTTTTGGCTAGTTGCCATGCTTCTTGAACTAATTTTTCATCCCTAATTCTATCTTGTGTTTCCCAAGTAAATCCTTCTCCTAATGAATGCCAAGATATGTCCGAAGACAAATTTTTAAGAGCTTTTTCTTCTCCAGTGGTCCAGCCGCCTTTAATAAATTGAATGATTGCTACTTTATAACCATGCCCTATGGTCCTTAGGGCCATCCCTAAAGATGCAGTTGTTTTACCCTTGCCTTTCCCTGTGAAAACAATCAACAAGCCTTTTTTTGTTTTTCTAATTTGTAATCTTTCGGCTTGAATATCTTTTCTTTGCTGCATTCTTTTTTTATAAGAGCTCTCATCGCTCTCTGGGGATAGTTTGCCTCCCATTCCAAGTTCTTTAGCTTGATTATCGAGGTTGAATATTTTCTCGGAAGATAGAAGTTCTTCTTGCATACAACACTAATTTAATGAACTGATTATAAATCTTTAAATACTTTTAGCCCTCTTAATTTTTAAAAGTGCATTATTAACTGCCTGTTGTTGATCTCTTTTAGTAATCCAGTGGTGATAAGTTTGAGTATGTAGACTAACTGAATGCCCCATCATTCTGGCCGCCACGGTATCAGGTAAATCATAAAAAATGGTTCTTACTGCCCAAGCATGCCTGAGATCATAAGGTCTTATTTGTAAAGAGTAAAGTTTAAATTTGTCTGTAATTTTTTTCCCAATATTCTGTAAGGTTGTGAATTTAAGGTCTCTATTAATTTTTGGTAGTAGTTCTGGATTCTCACCAAGTTTCGATAATTCAAACTTTTCTACCCACTCAGGATGGAATGGCCAAACTTGATGTTCCCCTGTTTTAGTTGTAGGTAAAACTCTAATAATCTTGTCTCCAAAATTTGTTAAGGAACTTAAATCACAAAAAAACACTTCATGATTTCTTAATCCATATGTAGCCATCAGACCAAAAACAAATTTCCAAGATTTGTTTGGGATCTTTTCCCAAAGTTTCTCTATTAACTCGTCTGTGGGGAGATCTCTAAAGCCTGCTTTATTTAAACCATATCCTTTAGAATTTAATTTCCAATTTTCTGGAAGTTTGATGTCCAAAAACTTAGCCAAAACACTTAGAGAAGTGGCGCATTGTTTCCTACTTCTGCTTCCTTCCTTATAACTTTCTAGTGTTTTTTGAAATATTTTTTCTAAATCTTCATTATCATATATTTCATAAATATAAAGAATTCTTTTTAGATAGGGCTTGTAAGAACTTCTCCAAGTAGTTTTCCTAGTGCTGCTTAGATATTCATTTTTACTTTCTTTAAAAAAAAATTCCTCAAATTGATTTAATCTTTTTGGAAATTCAAAATAATTTTTTATCTCCTTTTTGATAGGGTTTCCTATCCAATTAATCCAGTCAAATTGATTCAATTCCAGTTGCAAATTGATTAATTGTAGTTTTTTCTTGGCTTCCTCTAATCCAGAAATATCAGCCTTTATACCAAGAGCTATTCTTTGAATTTTAAAGTTGTTTTTATCTTCTTTTGAAGGAAGTGAACCTCTAATATTTAATTTCTCCCCTCTTTTTTCAATTCTAAGCTTGCTGCCTTGAGTAGCAAATTTATCATTGACATTATTAATTTCCTGAATTACGTTCATTTACTTATATAATTGACTTTATAATGACGTTTTTAATGTTGATTTTCAATCTCCATAAGTTTTAAATGGATAAAATAGGCGTCTTACTAATGAATTTAGGAGGGCCTGAACGCATTACCGATGTAGGCCCGTTTTTATATAATCTTTTTTCTGATCCAGAGATAATCAGGACTCCTTTCCCTGCTTTTCAAAAACCTTTAGCATGGTTAATTAGTACTCTAAGAAGTACTACTTCACAACAGGCTTATCTTTCTATAGGTGGAGGATCACCTATCAGAAGGATAACTGAACAACAAGCAAGAGAATTGCAATCAAAATTAAGGGATAAAGGTTTAAATGCTACTACCTATATCGCTATGAGGTATTGGCATCCTTTTACTGAATCAGCAATTGCTGATATGAAAGCAGATGGTATAGATCAAATTGTTGTATTACCTTTGTATCCACATTTTTCAATAAGTACAAGTGGTTCCAGCTTTAGAGAATTAAAAAAATTGCGAGATTCTGATAAGGATTTTAAGAGCATCCCAATGAGATGCGTAAGAAGTTGGTTCAGTCAATCAGGTTATTTAAAGTCAATGGTTGAATTGATTTCAGAACAAATTTCACTTTGTGAATCACCTCCAAATGCGCATATATTTTTTACCGCTCATGGAGTTCCTAAGAGTTACGTCGAGGAAGCTGGAGATCCTTACAAACAACAAATTGAAGATTGCTCTTTATTGATTATAAATGAGTTGGAAAAATATTTAGGGCACAGTAACCCTCATACACTTTCTTATCAAAGTAGAGTTGGTCCAGTTGAATGGTTGAAACCTTATACAGAAGAAGTGTTGGATGATCTTGGAAGGGCAAATGTTAATGATCTAATTGTTGTTCCCATAAGTTTCGTTGGAGAGCATATTGAAACATTGCAAGAAATTGATATTGAATATAAAGAAATTGCTGAAAAAGCTGGCATTAAAAACTTTCGAAGAGTGAAGGCTCTAAATACTCATCCTACTTTTATCGAGGGTCTTAGTGATCTAGTAATTTCTTGTTTGCAAGGACCTATAGTCAATATAGAGGAGGCCTCACAGTTACCTGAAAAAGTTAAACTTTATCCCCAAGAGAAATGGCAATGGGGTTGGAATAATAGTGCAGAGGTTTGGAATGGTAGGGTTGCGATGATCGTTTTCCTGGTACTTTTTATTGAACTTATTTCAGGCTCGGGCCCCTTACATAGGCTAGGAATTTTATAAAAAATAAATTTTTATTTTTTATAAAATTAAAACTCATTGAAAGATTTTTTGAAGAATATTCTGACATTACATTTCTAATTGAGGCAAAAGTAATTAATTAAGTTTAGTATTTATATTAAATATTGAATTTCTTAAGTGACTCTTACATCGAGATCCTTATCAAAGGGTAGTTCAAAAAATGAAAATCCCGTTTGGATAACTGGTGCAGAGGCACTAATGGATTCTCTGAAAATTCATGGGGTAAAGTTAATCTTTGGATATCCTGGAGGTGCAATACTCCCAATATATGATGCTGTTCATAAAGCTGAACAAGAGGGTTGGTTAAAGCACTATATGGTAAGACATGAACAAGGAGGTTCTCATGCAGCTGATGGATATGCAAGATCTACTGGTGAAGTAGGAGTTTGTTTTGGTACCTCAGGTCCAGGTGCAACAAATTTAGTAACGGGAATCGCTACTGCACAAATGGATTCAGTACCTCTAGTAGTAGTTACAGGCCAAGTCCCAAGACCAGCTATTGGTACAGATGCCTTTCAAGAAACTGATATTTTTGGTATAACGCTTCCAATAGTTAAACATTCATGGGTCATAAGAGATCCTTCTGATATCGCGAAAGTAGTTTCAGAAGCTTTTTTTATAGCATCCTCTGGAAGACCCGGACCTGTTTTAATCGATATACCAAAGGATGTAGGCCAAGAATTCTTTAATTACCAAAGAGTTTTACCTGGTGAGATTATTCCTAAGGGATTTAAAAGAAACGGAGATATTAATGATTGTGATATAAAGAAAGCTATTAAATTAATAGAAGAGTCTGAAAGACCTCTTCTTTACGTTGGTGGTGGGGCAATATCTTCAGGAGCTCATGATGAAATAAAAACGTTGGCAAATAATTATCAAATAGCAGTTACAACGACCTTAATGGGGAAAGGTGCTTTTGACGAAAAAGATGATTTATCAGTTGGGATGTTAGGAATGCACGGAACTGCTTACGCAAACTTTGCAGTAACAGAATGTGATCTTTTAATAGCTATTGGAGCTAGATTCGATGATAGGGTGACTGGAAAATTAGATACTTTTGCTCCTAAGGCAAAGGTTATTCATATAGATATTGACCCTGCAGAAGTTAATAAAAATAGACGTGTAGATGTTGCAATTGTCTCTGACGTATTAAAAGCTGTTCGCAAAATTAATGAAAAATTTATTAAAAACAAATTTGCTTTTCAAACGAAGAACTGGCTAGAAAAAATTGATTTTTGGAAAAATAAACATCCTTTATATGTCCCGCCTAAAGAAGGAGAAATTTATCCTCAGGAAGTTCTTTTAAAAGTTAGGGAACTTATTCCAGAAGCTTATGTAACTACAGATGTGGGGCAACATCAGATGTGGGCCGCTCAATATCTCAGGAATTCTCCAAGAAAATGGATTAGTAGTGCAGGCTTAGGAACTATGGGTTTTGGATTGCCAGCGGCAATTGGAGTAAAGGCGGCTTTCCCTAATTCAGATGTGATTTGTATAGCAGGAGATGCAAGCGTCTTAATGAATATTCAAGAATTAGGCACTTTATCTCAATATGGTTTAGGCATAAAATTGATTATCATCAATAATCGCTGGCAGGGGATGGTAAGACAATGGCAGGAAAGTTTCTACAACGAAAGGTATTCCTCCTCTGATATGAGTTGTGGAGAACCTGATTTTGAAAAACTTGCTGAGTCATTTGGCATCAAAGGATATTTAATATCTGATAGAAAACAATTAATGAATGAATTTCAACAGGCTCTTGATTATGACGGCCCTGCCTTGATTAATATTCTTGTTAGGAGAGGCGAAAATTGTTATCCAATGGTGCCTCCTGGGAAAAGTAACGCTCAAATGGTTGGATATGTTAATTGTGAAGACTAGTTTTTTAAAAACGCTATTAAAAAGTTAAATTAACAATAAATTAAAAATTTCAATATTGCTGAATTGAAAAATTTATCAAAAATCTTAATAATTATCTGTTTGATTTTTCTTAATCCTCTAGAAGCTAATTCTGCTGAAATTCTTCAAATTAAAAGTTCAAATACTATTTTGGTGGGGGATCAAAATAGGAATCTAACAATTAGATTATTTTGTGTAGATGTAAATAAAAATGATGAGCTTGAGGCAACTAATCTACTGAAGAGTGAATTTCCAAGGGGAAGCAAGGTTAAGATAAAACCTTTTGGTTTCAAAGAGAATGTTTTGCTAGCCAAAGTTTTTGATATTAAAGGTTCTAAGGAGATGACTGATTTATTAGTCGCAAAAGACTTAATAAGAGAAAATTGTCAAAATTAAGTATCTCTATGAGCAAATAAAATTCCATTGCCTCGACATTGTTCTGGTTCTTCTCCAGGAATTAAATTCATTTTTTAATTCGTATGTGCATAAATTTGAGATGTCGATATTTGTATCTAAAATATTTTCATTCAAAAGTTGTTTATAGGCACATCTTCTAAGATCTATTTGATTTAAGTTTTGCTTTTTTAAATTATTTAATTTACTAAAATAAAAAATTTTCTCAGTTTTACTTAAAAATAATGTTAATTCTTTGTTTTCGGTTTCTCTATAAAATTCTTTGAGTGTTTTTTTATCAACAAAATAATTTTTCTTTGATATGGATGGACCAATCGCAGCAAGTAAGTCCTCTCTAGAAGTTCCTAAATTATCTAAAATTTTAACCAGATTTTTTATTATTCTTTTTTCTAAGCCTTTTCTTCCACAATGCAAGACCGCTACGTTTCTTGTCCTTTTATCAGCAAAAAATATTGGCAAGCAATCAGCTGTATAAACCCATAAGTTTTGATTGCATTTATCAGCAACAAGACCATCAGCATCAAGTTTATTCCCTTTATGGGAATGTGAACCAAAAACTATCACATTACTGTGAATTTGATTTAAGACACAATTTACGTAACTTTCATTAAAATGTTTGCCTAGTAATTGAAGGAATTTCTCAGAGCTGGACTTCGTAAAGAATGCATGGGGGAATTTATATTGACTAAGAATAGGTGATGAATAGTATTCAAAAATTTTGTTTTGAACAAAAAATTCATTTTTCGAGAAATATATTTCTTTGTAAGGAATAGTTCCCGCTCCTAACTTGAATTTATTAAATTAATTCAATATCTCTCAAGATCCAGAATCCTGCAAATTTCTCAATAAATGGTGTTGACTGTATGGAAATAAATTGATAACCAAAAGAATTTTTTTTACTCTCTAAAAACTTTGTACTTAAAATATTTGCATCTTTTTCCGGTAAATCTGTTACTAGCCACTTATCATCTTCTGAAGCTTCAAGTATAAGTTGATTCTTTTGTATAATTAATTTAATAGGTTCTAAACAACTGAACCATGCAGAAAGTGCTAAGGATCTTTCTTTACTAAAAAGTCTTAATCCAGGAACTAATTGATTATCATCTATACTTTGCTGAATTGGGAAAATATCTCCAAATTCAATAGGCCAATTTTGTGCTGATTTTAATTCACCAATTGATATTTCAGAGATAGTTAAGGCATCACCCCTCACTGCTTCTGGTAAAGGTTTAGGTAAGTTTTCCATTTTAGAAGTAAAAGTAGGAGCTAGTACACCTCTTACATAACCTTTTTCCTTTGGATAAATCTCTTTTTCAAGAAATTCGATCCTATCGAACAAATTAAAGGTTCTTCTACTAACAAGAGCCTCAATTTTAGTAGCCTCAAGAGATTTCTTTATGATAGATTTCATTGATGATCTCCAGAATCGAACTATTGAGGGTTTCGCCCAACCTTCTTTTTTTGCATCATTTAGTGCTTCATTGAGTGCCTTTGTAAGCCATAGCGAATTAACTTCATTGGCAGGGCATTTTTTATTCCAAACAAAAATATCTTCTGTCTTGTAACTACTTGTAGAGCAAATAATTAACTCCCATCTTTTTTTTTCGTTGTATTCGATAATTGGTCTTGAATAAAAGTCTAATTCCCAATCTGAAGTTTTTAATTCAGGTATTGGGTCTGTGTTTTTATTTATATTCATATTCATATTCATATTCATATTCATTTATCTTGTTCTTTTTTGTCAAAGAGCGCTACGGTTTTTAGTGCTCTATCTGAGGCTTCTCGCATAACTTTTTCTTTGTCAATAATTAATTCTCCTGCAGAATTCTCTAAAAGTGCTGTATTAAGACCAATGCGCCCTTTCTCAAGGTCAATTTGAGTTATTAGAGCTTTTATAGTTTCTCCTTCTCTAAAAATTTCTCTTAAATTACGAATCGATCCATTTGTTAATGAGGATTGATGAAGAAGTCCACTAGCTCCACCTAAATCAACAAAAAAGCCATATGGTTTTACCGCTAAAATTTCTCCTTCAATCAATTGACCTAATTTCAGACTCGTAAGTTTAGAGACTAATAATGCCTTCTTTTCAGAGAGAACTAATTTTCTGGACTCTGGATTCACCTCTAGAAATGCTACTTTTAAAGTTTTGCCAACAAAAGATTGATGATCTTGACCATCTTCAAGTTGGGATCTTGGGATGAATCCTCTCAATCCATCTACATCGCAAGTAAGCCCACCTCTATTAAATCCATTAATTAAGACATCAATTAATTCTCCATCTTTTGCAGAACTTGAAACTTTTTCCCAACTTTGCCTAAGTATTAATGCTCGAGCACTTACTGTTACCATTCCATCAGCATTTTGTTCTTTGATTACCAAA
>QCLW01000026.1 GCA_003214235.1 Prochlorococcus sp. AG-418-F16 | reverse complement strand
CATTTGTGGCTGCATCTTGTGGTGTAAATATTGCAAAGCACGGAAATAAAAGTGCTAGTGGAAAGGTTGGTTCTGCAGATGTTTTGTTAAATCTTGGTTTGAATTTAAATTGTTCATTAGAAAAAGTAATCTCTGCAGTCAATGAAATTGGCATAACTTTTTTGTTTGCACCTGTTTGGCATAAATCTTTAATAAAACTTGCCCCACTAAGAAAGGCTCTTGGAATAAGGACCGTATTTAATCAACTTGGACCATTGGTAAATCCTTTAAGACCAAATGCTCAAGTATTAGGTGTTGCATCTGAGGACCTTTTAGAGCCTATGGGGAACGCACTGTTGAAAATGGGTATGAATAGAGTAATAGTAGTTCATGGCTCTGGCGGCCTTGATGAAGCCTCACTTCAAGGAGAAAATAAATTAGTATTTGTTGATAAAGGTAAATTACGTTTTTCAAAGATAAATATTTCAGAATTCAGTCATGAAAATGTTTCAAATCAAAAGCTTGTAGTCTCTGATGGTGACTCTAACGAGGAAATATTAGAGTCTGTATTAAAAGGATCTGGGAATAAATCGCATAAAGATGTTGTTGCCTTGAATGCTGCATTAGTACTCTGGGCAGCTGGTATTGAGGATGATTTACATGAAGGCTTTAATAAAGCTTTATTTTCAATTAATCAAGGAAATCCTTGGAAAAAATTTTTACTCTTAAAAAATTATTTATCTTGAGATGAATTAATTTTAAATTTATGATTAATCCCTATAAGAAAAATGCAAAATTAGTTTTAAGTAATGGAATTATATTCCCAGGATTTTCTTTTGGCGCTTCAGGCACTGCTGTTGGCGAAATAGTCTTTAATACGGGAATGACTGGATATCAGGAGGTAATTACTGATCCAAGTTACTATGGACAAATATTAACATTTACATACCCAGAAATTGGAAATACTGGTATTAACCTTGAAGATTCAGAATCTTGTAATAGTGTTAAAGGAATAATAGTTAGAAATTATTCATCAAATAATAGTAATTGGAGATCTCTAAATAATTTTGACCAATGGTTAGTTGAGAAAAATATCATAGGTCTCTATGGAATTGATACAAGGGCTCTAGTTAAAATCTTAAGGTCTTATGGCTCTATGAATGGAGTCCTTACCTCTGAAGATAATCCTGTAGAAAGTTGTTTAAAGATAATCGATGAAACGCCAAAAATGGAGGGATTAAATTTATCAAAATTAGTCTCAACTAAGCAAAAATATTTATGGCGCAATCCTACAGAAACAAATTTTGACGTTAGGACAAGATATTCTGAAAATGCTAATAAATTAAAAATAGTAGCAATTGATTTTGGCATAAAAAAATCAATTTTAAATAGATTAGTCTCCCATGGTTGTGAAATTTTAGTTTTACCTTCCCAATCTTCTTTAAAAGATGTTCTATCTAATAACCCTGATGGGATATTCTTTTCAAATGGCCCAGGCGATCCCTCTTCTGTTTCAGAAGGTATAGATTTAGCAAGATCGCTTATAGAATATGGTCAAATTCCTATGTTCGGAATATGCCTTGGGCATCAAATATTTGGATTGGCCTTAGGAGGTTCAACTTATAAACTACCTTTTGGACATCGCGGTTTAAATCATCCTTGTGGAAAAGATAATAAAATCGAGATAACTAGTCAGAATCATGGTTTTGCTATTGACCCTAATTCTCTCTCAAAGGATATAGTCAAATTAACTCATTACAACCTTAACGATAATACTGTAGCTGGATTAGAAGTTAGAAATAAGCCAATATTTAGTGTTCAATATCATCCAGAAGCCGGTCCTGGTCCACATGATTCAGATTATTTATTTAAAAAATTTGTTTCTCTAATGTTAGAAAGATGTTGACATATTGTTTTCTTTTGATTTGATAATTACATTTGATACATTAATTTTTTGGAGGAATTTGGTCATAGAAGATTTCCAGAAGCTAACGGTTTCTCTAAGAGGAAACCTCGATGTAAAAACAAATATTATTGTTTTTACTTTTAAAGGCCAACTTGATGCCTTCTCAGAAAAACAATTTAAGAATTTTGTTACTAATAATTTAAAAAATGAGCTTCCATTTGTTATTGATCTTACAAAAATTGATTTTCTAGATTCTTCGGGTCTTGGAGCTCTTGTTCAGACTGCTAAAGAATGTAAAAAATTGAAACTAGGTTTCTCAGTTGTTGGTAATTCCAGAGTTGCTCAAACAATTAAACTTGTGCGTTTAGGGGATTTTCTTAATTTAAATTCAAGTCTTGAAGATGCATTTACTTATTTAAAAAAATTGAATTATTGGATCCAAAACTTGCTTCCATATGGATCTCCTGAAGAGATAGGTGTTATTCAACTTGCTTGGCTTGGCGATTCGGTATGGGAACTTCATCAAAGACTAAGACATGTTCATTTCCCTTTGAAATCAAAAGAACTCCATTTATCAGTAGTAAACGAAGTAAAAGCAAAATCTCAATCAAAATCATTAAGTCAAATTGAACATTTATTAAATGAGAATGAAATAGATTTAATTAGACGTGCAAGAAATAAAACAAAGAGATACCCAAAGTCTTCGGACCCTACAATATACTCAAGAGCAACTGGTTTTGAGACTTTGATCGGCTGGTTATTTCTAAAAGATCCTCAAAGATTATCAACACTTTTTGAATATCTAGAAATTAAAATCCATTGAATCTATGAAAAAATTCTCTAAAAACAACTTTTCTGGAAAAGATAGTAAACAATACAAAAAAAATTCTGATTCAAATTTTTACTCAAAAGATAAAAATTCTTCGAAAAAAAATAATAGATTTTTGAGCAATTCTTCTAAGAAAAGGGGGATAAATAATTTTAATGAAAATGATAAAAAGGAAATTATCCCTTCATCTTCACAAAGAAGAAAGCCAATAAATAAATCTAATATAGAAATTCCTAACAAAGCTCAGGCTATTTTTCGAGAGACCGCAAATAAAAAAAATTATGATGATTGGATATGGGGAAAACATTCTGTTTTTGAGGCTCTTATTAGTGAAAGAGCTATAAATAGGATTTGGTGTACATCAGAAATCTTTTCTTCTGAGAAATTCTATATTTTACTCAAGGACCTTAAATCAAAAGGGGTCCTCATTGAAGAAGTATCTTGGAACAGACTTTCTCAATTGACTTTTGGAGCTTCACATCAGGGTGTCGCGTTACAGTTAGCATGCTCTAAAACAATATCTCTACAAGAATTAATTGACTTTTCTAATAAAAACTCTGTAAATCCTATTATTCTGGCCTTAGACGGAATTACTGATCCACATAATGTTGGTGCAATCATAAGATCAGCAGAAGCATTTAATTGCAAGGGTATCATCATTCCTCAAAGAAGATCTGCTGGCTTAACGGGAACAGTTGCTAAGGTTGCTGCAGGAGCTTTGGAACACTTACCAGTAAGTAGAGTTGTTAATTTAAATAGGGCGCTAGAGGAGCTAAAGAAAAATGGTTTTCTTGTTATTGGTTTATCTGGAGATGCTCAATTATCGATCTCTAAGTTTCATGAAAAAACTCCTATGGTATTAGTAGTTGGGGCTGAGGATAAAGGTATTTCTTTGCTTACTCAAAAAAAATGCGACTTTGTATTAAGGATCCCCCTTAAAGGTAAAACATCAAGTTTAAATGCCTCTGTGGCAGCGGCAATATCACTATTTCACTTTACAAATAAATAAGATTATTTGATAGATATCACTGAAATTCATTTGTTCTAAAATATTGTTGTTTCAATACATTTGTATATTTAATCAAAATTTATTGAATTTTTACTACAAAAATGTATAGAATTTAACAAGAATTGATGGCCTGTACGGGCCAATAAAATTGATTAGAAATTTTGGAAACAAACTCGGACTAGCTTGGTGGGCTAAAATTGAGGCAGATCAACCTAGTACTATTTATTGGTATGGTCCATTTATTACAAAACGTAGCTTAAAAGAAAACATGTCTTCTTTTATTAAAGATCTTTCAGATGAAGGCTCGAAAAATATTAAACATAGTTTAGTTCGTTGCAAAAAAGAAGAACCATTAACTCTTTAATAATCTTTAATTTTTGGAAAAAAGTTTAAAAAATGAATTTTAATTCTTTAAGAAGGGAAATTAATAGTAAAAATGCTTCTGTTAAAGAATTAATAAAAGATATCTTTTCAAAAATCGATTCTATAGATCCTGAAATTAATTCTTATATTTGCACTACAAAAGATAATGCAATCGCTCAAGCTGAAAATATTGATAAATTAATTCAAAAGGAAGGGATTCTTCCTCCTCTAGCAGGAATGCCCATAGCAATTAAAGATAATATTTGTACTAAGGGAGTTGTAACTACTTGTGCAAGTAAAATGCTCAAAAGTTTTGTTGCTCCTTATGAATCTACAGCTTCAAGTAAATTATGGTCTTCAGGTGGTATTTGTTTAGGTAAAACAAATTTAGATGAATTTGCAATGGGCAGTTCGACAGAAACTTCTGTCTTTGGCGTTACTTCAAATCCTTGGGATATTAATAGAGTTCCTGGAGGAAGTTCAGGAGGCAGTGCTGCATCAGTCGCGGCTGGATTATGTTCGGCTGCTATAGGCTCTGATACTGGAGGATCCATAAGACAACCAGCTTCTTTTTGTGGTGTTGTAGGACTTAAGCCTACTTATGGCAGAGTAAGTAGATGGGGATTGGTAGCATTTGCCAGCTCTCTTGATCAAATTGGTCCAATTACAAATACTGTCTCAGATGCCGCTGAAATCCTATATTCAATATCTGGAAAAGACCCCTTAGATTCAACATGTCTTGATAAACCTGTACCAAATTTTTTGAATGATTTAAATAAATCTATAAAGGATTTAAAAATTGGAATTATTAAAGAATGCTTTGAACATCCAGGTCTTAATTCAGAAGTTAAAGAATCTGTTATGTTGGGAGTTGAAAGATTCAAATCTTTAGGGGCCGAAATTATTGAAGTGGAATGTCCTAGGTTTAATGATGGAATTGCAACATATTATGTAATTGCACCTTCTGAAGCATCAGCAAATTTAGCTAGATACGATGGAGTTAAATATGGTTACAGATCAAATGAAGGTACTAATCTTTTAGAGATGACTTCAAAAAGCAGGGCTGAAGGATTTGGAGATGAAGTGCAAAGACGGATTTTGATAGGAACTTATGCTTTATCAGCTGGATACAGTGATGCCTATTACAAGAAAGCACAAAAAGTTAGAACACTAATAAGTAAGGATTTTGATAATGCTTTTAAAAAAGTAGATATTTTATTAACGCCTACTTGTCCAACCACCGCTTTTTTGAAGGGTGATTTTGTTAACGATCCACTTTCTATGTATTTATCTGATCTATTAACAGTTCCTGTTAATTTAGCGGGACTACCAGCCATCAGTATTCCTTGTGGTTTCGATTCTAAAGGATTACCTATTGGACTTCAACTAATAGGCAATGTATTGGAAGAAGATAGAATATTGAATGCCGCAAACATTTTTGAAATTGATGCTCAGGTAATTAAGAATAGACCTTTATTCTAAAACTGTATTAATAATTAATTTGTAATTACAAAGTATAGATTTTTTAAAAATCTTCTCTATTTTATATATATAAATTGATTCATTATGGGTTTCGTTCCACTTCATAATCATAGTGACTATAGTCTGCTTGATGGAGCAAGTCAAATTTCTAAAATAGTAGAAAGAGCTTGTGATCTTGGAATGGATTCTATCGCTCTGACCGATCATGGAGTTATGTATGGTGTTCTTGATTTGGTCAAAAAATGTAAAGAGAAAGGTATAAAACCAATTATTGGTAATGAAATGTATGTGATTAATGGTTCTATTGATGATCCTCAACCTAAAAAAGAAAAAAGATATCATTTGGTGGTGTTAGCAAAAAATCATACTGGCTATAAGAACCTAGTAAAGTTAACAACAATTAGTCACTTAAATGGGATGAGAGGTCGAGGAATTTTTTCTAGACCATGTATTGATAAATTTCTCTTAAGTAAATATAGCGATGGTCTTATAGTTTCTACTGCTTGTCTTGGTGGAGAGATACCTCAGGCCATCTTGAAAGGAAGATTAGATGTAGCAGAAGATATAGCTCTTTGGTATAAAAAATTATTTGCAGATGATTTTTATCTAGAAATACAAGATCACGGCTCTATTGAGGATAGAATTGTTAACGTTGAATTATTAAAAATAGGCAAGAAGCATCAAATAAAAGTTATCGCTACCAACGATGCTCACTACATATCAAATATGGATGTTGAAGCACATGATGCTTTACTTTGTGTATTAACGGGAAAATTAATAAGCGATGAAAAAAGATTGAGATATACCGGTACAGAATACATTAAAAGTGAAAATGAAATGCTTGAACTTTTTAAAGATCATATTGATGATGAGTCAATAAAAGAGGCAGTTAATAATACAGTAGAAATTTCTAAAAAAATTGAAGTATTTGATTTGTTCGGTACATATAGAATGCCAAAATTCCCTATTAACGAAAATAACGATTCATTTTCTCTACTAACACAATTATCTAATGAAGGTCTTTTAAAAAGACTTAAAAAAAACGATCTTACAGAAGTTGATGAGAATTATAAAAAAAGACTATCTTTGGAATTGAAAATTATAAAAGATATGGGTTTCCCAGATTATTTTTTGGTTGTGTGGGACTATATCAAATTTGCAAGAGATAACTCTATCCCAGTAGGACCAGGCAGAGGTTCTGCAGCAGGTTCACTAGTAGCCTATACTCTTCAAATTACAAATATAGATCCTGTTGAGCATGGCTTATTGTTTGAGAGATTTTTAAATCCTGCAAGAAAGTCTATGCCAGATATTGATACCGACTTTTGTATTGATAGGAGAAATGAAGTTATTGATTATGTTTCTAAGCGATATGGAGAGGATAAAGTTGCTCAAATAATTACTTTCAATAAAATGACTTCTAAGGCTGTTTTAAAAGATGTTGCAAGGGTTCTAGATATTCCTTATGGAGAGGCTGATAAATTGGCTAAGTTAATACCGGTTGTAAGAGGGAAGCCTTATAAACTTAATGAAATGATTGATAAGAATTCTCCCAGCCAAGAGTTTAGAGATAAATATATTAATGACAATAGAGTAAAAAAATGGATTGATTTGGCTTTAAGAATTGAAGGAACTAATAAAACCTATGGAGTTCATGCTGCAGGGGTTGTTATTGCATCTGATCCTCTCGACGAACTTGTACCTCTTCAAAGGAATAATGAAGGACAAATAATAACCCAATATTCTATGGATGATATTGAATCCCTTGGATTATTAAAAATGGATTTCTTGGGTCTTAAGAATCTTACGATGATTGAAAAGACTGTTTCTCTGATTAATCAATCCACTGGAAAGAAAATAAATATTGATAATTTACCTCAAAATGATGGTAAAACCTTTGAGCTTATCGGGAGAGGAGATCTTGAAGGTATATTTCAACTTGAATCTTCTGGTATGAAACAGGTTGTAAAGGACTTTAAACCTAATTCTCTTGAGGATATTTCATCGATCCTTGCTCTTTATAGACCTGGTCCTCTTGATGCTGGCCTTATACCTAAATTCATAAATAGAAAAAATGGGAACGAAAAGGTTGATTTCCCTCATCCTTTTATTAAGTCAATTCTTACCGAAACCTATGGAATTATGGTTTACCAAGAACAAATTATGAAAATTGCTCAAGACTTAGCCGGTTATTCTTTGGGAGATGCTGATTTACTTCGAAGAGCAATGGGGAAAAAGAAAGTCTCAGAGATGATAAAACATAGGAATATTTTTGTAGAAGGTTCTATGAAGAAGGGTGTAAATGAAAAATTGGCAAATGATCTTTTTGATCAAATGGTTTTATTTGCAGAATATTGTTTCAACAAAAGCCACTCAACTGCTTATGGTGCAGTAACTTATCAAACTGCATTTTTAAAAGCTCATTTTCCTGTTGCATATATGGCAGCCCTTTTAAGCGTAAATTCTGGCTCCAGCGACAAGATGCAAAGATATATTTCAAATTGTTATTCTATGGGGATAGAAGTTATTTCACCAAGCATTAATTTCTCTGGAATTGATTTCACTATTAAGAATAATCAGATTTTATTCGGACTCTCTGCGATTAAAAATTTAGGAGATTCTGCTATAAGAAATATAATTGAAAATCGTAATAATTTTGGTGGTTTTAAGTCATTATCTGATTTGTGCGATCGTTTACCTTCGAATGTCCTAAACAAAAGAAGCCTTGAATCTCTAATTCATTGTGGAGCACTAGATGAGTTCTCAAATAATAATAATAGAGCCCAATTATTGTCGGATCTCGAACATGTCATTGAATGGGCCTCTTCACGAAATCGTGATAGATTGTCCGGACAAGGAAATCTATTTGATTCTAAAGAAGAATTTTCAAATGTAGCATTTTCAGATTCACAATTAGCTAAGGTTGATGATTATTCACTTATTGAGAAATTAAAGTTAGAAAAGCAGCTTTTGGGCTTTTATTTATCTGATCATCCTCTGAAACATCTAACTAAACCGGCAAAACTTGTATCTCCTATTAGTATTTCTCATTTAGAAGAAACAAAAGATAGAACCAAAGTGTCTTTAGTTGGGATGATCCCTGAGTTGAAGCAAATCACTACAAGAAAAGGAGATAGGATGGCTATAGTTCAGCTTGAAGATCTTTCTGGAAGTTGCGAAGCAATAGTTTTCCCTAAAACCTATGTCAGATTATCAGAGTTTCTTTTGACTGATACAAGATTATTGGTGTGGGGAACGATAGATAAAAAAAGTGATAAAACTCAATTAATAATTGATGATTGTAGAGAAATAGATAACCTTAAATTGCTTATTATTAATCTTGAAAGTTCTCAAGCATCAGATGTAAGAGTACAAAATATGTTAAGAGACTGTTTAATTAAATTTAAGCCAGATAAAGGCAAATGTGGAATCAAGATTCCAGTTTTAGCTGCAGTAAGAAATAAAAATAGCGTTACCTACGTTAAATTCGGTGAACAATTCTTTATTGGAGATATCCAAGGAGCATGCAAACTATTAGAAGATAAATCATTCCAAGTTAATTTGAAATCTTTAGTTTCCTAGATTAAATATTCTCGTCAAAATTTTGAGTTGCAGGTTTGAAGGCTGCTTTTGCTCGTTGTATATTCATTGGAATATTTTCAATACCGAAAAAAGATCCAGGCTCCTTATCCCAACTAGCTGATAATATTCCAAAACTCAATCCTGCAAGACCTAACAAGAAAAATAATGCAGAAATTGCAATTGTTGAAGAAGGAGGTATTTCAGCAATATTTCTTGTAACGATAATGTAGCTAACAACAAAAACTGACATACCCATTATTGTCGGTATTCCAGCGGAAAAAAATATCCTTCTCGCCATTCTATCAGCTACATATTTGGGTATCCCACTTGATGATTGCTTTGGAGTAGTTACTGGATTAGATTTTTTATCTAGATTAGCGAAAGCAGTTTTCTCAGATAAATTATTTTTCTTTTTATTAAGTATCTTTTTTTTTGATTGTTTTTTTTTCATTAATGGAAATCATCCTCTGATTCCAATTTTCTTTAGTAGATCTTGATGTTTTTGAACGTTTTTATCTTTTAAGTAAGATAGTAATCTTTTTCTTTTACCAATCATTTTTAATAACCCCTGCCTTGAGGCAAAGTCATGAATATTCCCTTGTAGATGGTCACTTAATTTCGAAATTCTTTTAGAGAGCATTGCAACTTGAACTTCCACTGAGCCGGTATCAGTTGCATGCACTTGATGGGTTTCAATGAGCTTCTGTTTCTCCTCTGTATGTAATGACATAAAAATTTTTCCCTTAATTCTATATTACTACGTTATCCGACTATTTTACTACTATTATTATCTAAATAATTCATTGCTAAATTCAATAAATTTTCAAATGATATATTTTTGTCTTTTTTAGTAAGACTATCTATTTCTTTGTTAATAATTGGCAAAAGCCTTTTTATTTCATTCTTAGAGTAATTTAACGACGTTAGTGTTAATTGAAGGTCAGCCACCATTTTTTTGATTTCATTATCCTTAATCTGAAATTCATCTTTGCATTTTTCTTCATCAATTTGTAATTCATTTTTAAATTTACTTTTTAATTCTAAAATCAATCTTTCACTCATTTTTTGCCCTATGCCAGGTACGGAACAAATTAATTTTTTGTTTTGTGTATTAATTGCATTGATTACTTCACTAATAGTGAATTTATTTAATATTCCCATACCAATTTGGGAACCAATACCTCTAATATTTAAAATTTCAATAAAGAAATTTTTTTGATCCTTCGATTTAAAGCCAAATAACAAATCTGAATCTTCTTTTTTAATATGTTTTATCCAAAGAATGATGTTTTTATTAGATATTTGATTTGTTTTTAATTTGAGAAAAAATGATTCTAATACTTGGATTTCGTACCCTAATCCTTGACAATTTATTAAAACAAAAAATTTTTGATTAGTTTGCCATATTTCAATCAATTCACCACTTATCCAACTAATCAATTAACCACCATCCACCTGACATCCAATTAGTGCTCCTGCAGTGCCACCTGCTGGTACGGCCCAAAATCTATCCTTCCCTCTAGAGGAGGAAAGTGCTATTCCAGCACCAAGAATACCCCCAATAACTGAACCTTCACTACAGTCATTATCATCGATCTTTTCAGCTTGTCTTTGACCTCCACAGGGTATTACCACATCTACCTCATAACTTTTTACATAGCCTGGATTTGTTTTTGTTCCAGGAATATATTCTTCTCTATATTCAGTTCTTGTACAAGTTACTGACTTTGGAGTTGTCGCATTAACTTGAAGAATAGGAGAAAAACAAAACAATAAAGCTAAATAGGTGAATTTCACTGATTTTTTTTTATTCTTCTATTATTCTATGTCCTTTTGATTATTTTGGTAGTGGATATAATAGTTCCTAATAAAACAAATGAAGCACCTAATAAAAAATTTATGTTTATCTTTTCACTGAAAAACAAAATCCCCAAAATTGACCCGAATAAAACTTGTAAATAGTTAATGGTCGAAGCTTCTGATGCCGGTAAATTTTTTAATCCTATAGTTAAGAATGTCTGGCCTAATTGAGTAAATAAGCCAATGCCAAAGATCCATACTAATTCATTCCAATTGGGGGTAACCCAGTTGATTAACACAATTGGCAATAATGTTATTAAAGAAACAAGTGGAAAATATTCAATAATTACATAAACATCTTCAGTAAATGCAAGTTTCTTAACTGCAACGTAAGCCAATGCAGTGCAGATTGCACCAAGAAAAGCTATAGAAATCGAAATACTTTCAATTTCAACGTTTATATTTGATAATTGAATTGGATTTAATATTATTAATATTCCAAGCCAGCCAATAATTAAAGCAAAAACTATATTCCTAGTTATTTTTTCGTTAATAAATATCCCCGCAAATATAGATATAAAAATAGGATATGTGTATTGAATGACAGTAGATATACTAAGAGGCATATTTCTTATCGCATAAAAAATACAGACTAAAGCTAAAGTTCCTAAAAAACCTCTTAAAATAAGTAATGGTATATTGTTGCCCCAAGGATTTATATTTTTCAGTTTAATTATGAATAATGTAATCATCAGACTTAGTAAAGATCTAAAGAAAACTAATTCATAAATAGGTATCCTTTTATCAATATTTTTTACGCACAAAGTCATCAAACTAAAGAAGAATGAGGCAAATACCAAATTAAACTTATTCAATGAGTTTAATTTTTTTTCTAATTCTGAGATATTTATCATTTAAAAATAGTTTTATTGTGAAATTAAGTAGATTCTTATTTGATTTTGAACTATAACAATTAAATCATTATTTATTTGTTGATTAAATTCTCGATGGTTCATTCTATACACCCAAGAACTATTCAGGAGGTTAAAGAAAAGGCAGATATTGTTGACGTTATATCTGAGCATATTGTCCTTAAGAAAAAAGGGAAGGAATTTGTTGGGATTTGTCCTTTTCATGATGATACAAAACCTTCTATGACAGTATCAACAAGTAAACAATTCTATTATTGTTTCTCTTGTGGTGCTGGTGGTAACTCTATTAAGTTTTTAATGGAATTTACTCGAGCAAATTTTTCTGATGTTGTACTTTCTCTTGCGAAGAAAAATAATATTAATGTTGAAAATCTCGAGGGTCCCCAAGTAGAAGCTTATAAAAAACAATTATCTAGAAAGGAAGAGCTTTATAAAATATTAAGAGTCACTAAAAATTGGTTTAAGTCCCAATTAAATAATTCTCTTGGTGTTGAAGCTATGAAATATTTAACATCAAAGAGAAACTTGAGTAACAAGATTATTGATAACTTTGAATTAGGTTTTGCCCCAAATTCATGGAATGATTTATTTAACTATCTAACCAAGGTAGAAAAATTTCCTATTAATTTAATATTAGCTTCAGGCCTTGCAATTTCTAAAGATAATTCTGACAAGATTTATGATCGTTTTAGAAATAGATTAATTGTTCCAATACATGATATGCAGGGAAGAGTAGTTGCTTTTGGAGGAAGATCTCTTGATGGTCAAGAACCTAAATACCTCAATTCTCCTGAATCAGAGATATTTGAAAAGGGCAAAATGTTGTTTGCATTAGAAAAAGCTTCTAGCAATATTAGGAAAAGAGATAAAGCTATTATTGTTGAAGGCTACTTTGATGTGATTTCTCTTCATTCAAAGGGTATTACTAATTCTGTGGCTTCTCTCGGTACCGCATTAAATAAGTATCAAATTTCTCAACTATGTAGATGTACAGATAATAAAAATATAATTTTGAATTTTGATTCTGATAATGCAGGAATTCTAGCTACAAAAAGAGTTATAAAAGAAGTCGAAAGCTTATCTCTCCATGATCAAATTAATCTTAAGATACTTCAACTAAGTGATTTTAAAGATCCTGACGAATATTTGAATAGTCATACTCCTGAAGATTATTTTAATTTAATTGATAATTCATCCTTTTGGATTGATTGGGAGATTGATCAGATCTTTAAAGATAAAGATTTAACTAAGTCTGAAATTTTCCAAAGTGTTATTTCGTCATTGGTAAAATTGTTGAGTAAATTACCTCAATCATCAACCAGAACTCATTATCTACAAAAAGTTTCCGAACAATTAAGTAAGGGACAAGCTAGGTTAGCAATACAGTTTGAACAAGATTTAAGAAATCAAGTAAAGGGATTTCGTTGGCATGGTAGATCAAAAAAATTTGTACAACCAAATGAAATTTCCCGACGGGAGAAAAATGAATCGGAAATAATTTTTTATTATTTACATTGTCCAGATCTTAGGCTATTTATTCGTGATGAATTTCTCAAAAGAGAAATTAATGGTTTTAATACTAGTTATATTCAAAGTTTATGGGAAGCTATTTCAAAAATTGAACAAAATAATTTAGGTTTAAACTACTTAAATGATTTAAAACAATCAAATAGTCAAAATCTTCAAAAAGATTTTTCTTCTATTAACTTAATTTCACTTCTGCCTGATCACTTAGCTCTCAATAATCCTGAATCATCAAATAAAATTAATATTTTTATTAATCCAAATGAGTTGTTTTTAACATTGCTGAGTAATCCTAAAGACAATTTACTTGGAACATTATCACTTCTTGAGAAATATAATTCTCTTAAAAGATGTAGACACTTAATCGAATCTTGGGGATCTCAAAGATTAAAAACTTTAGAAAATTGTATATCTATTTTAATTGATAATCCTTCTTCAGGTTCTTCAGATACAAATAAAGAGATAGATGATCTTTTTAAGGATTTAAACTCAGATGCGATCAAATTCCAGGAATTATATTACGTAGAAAGGCAACATATTAATTTTTTAGATAAACAACGTTGTGGCAATTTCATCGCTAGTTAATATAAAATTTTTTAATTTATAGGCAGTATTTTTTAATCAAGTCTTTAACTTTTTTGGGTTTATCTTCAAGAACATAAGCTTCTACTTCTTTCGCATAAGTCCCAGAAAAATTTGAACTAGAGAACTCTAATGCTTTTCTTTTACTTTGATGCAATTTGCTTTCTAATTTTTTTATATCCCCTATTGTTTTATTGTCATTACATTTTTGTATCGCATGAGTTGCTTCGTGTCTTAATGCTTTTCTTATCGCCCTTTCTGTTTTGAAGTTATCTTTATTTGGTTGTTGATTCTTATTCCTATAATTTGTTTTCCTTTTTGCATTCTCAGTACATATTATTATTTTATTTTCTTTAAAATTATGTAGCCCTTTTATTTCTTTGTTTAATAGACATTCAATTTTATTTTCTTCAACTATGTAGTTTGCTTTCATTAATAAGTTAAGAATCTCTTTATCTAATTTGCTCAAAAATAATATAAATTCCATTCTATTTTGTTTACTTCACTATAGTTGGGATTTGTTCTATATCAGTTGTAGATGAGCGACTTAAGAAATTCTTATTCATCTTCCAACTTTGTGGATTTTTTGTAATGGCCCATGTAATTGCATTGTTATTAAATCTTTTATTTAATAAGTCAATCGTTCTCATAAGATTTGCTGATTTTTTTAAGTCTTTCTGAGATCTGTAATTGATAACTGATTGCTGTAAATATTCGCTATTAGTTAAATCCTGCATTAAAACACCAGCTTTTGAGAATTTATATTCGGGATTATAAATTTCTTTAGATAATTCAACTACTATTTTTAAAATTTTATTTGTGTCATCTGTTGCATTTGTAAGTTTTCTATGAGCACTTCTTTGATAATTTTGACTTGAATATTTACTGGTTCTGGCAAATACTCTAATATCAGATGATTGCAAATTCTGACTTCTCATCTTTTCAGAGGCTTTTATTGCGTGAGTTGCCAGTGCTTGAGTTAAGTCTTCTAATTTTGTGATAGGCGTGCCGAAACTCCTGCTCACCTGAATTTCTTTTTTTGATTTCTTGTTTTTTTCTATGGGCAGGCATCTATGGCCTTTCAGTTCTAATTGCAGTCTTTTCCCTACGATGCCTAATTTCTTAATGATTTCATTCTCTTCCATATCTCTTAGTTCTCTCGCATTTTTAATACCTTTACTTTGCAACCAATTAGAGGTTTGTTTCCCGACTCCCCATATCTTATCTATACTAATTCTTTTCAAATAATTATTCTCATTTTCGGTTCTAGCTAAATCAAATATTCCAGCTGAATAATCAATATTTTTAGCTAGTTTATTAGCAATTTTTGCTCTTACTTTATTTTCTCCTATTCCTACTGTTATGGTAATCCCTAGATTCTGATATATTAATGATCTTATGCTTCTTGCCCAAGGATATAGATTTTCATCATTAGGTCTAGAAATCGAGACGAATGCTTCGTCAATAGAATAAATTTCTATCTGTTCACAGTAGTTTTTCAGTAAATTCATTAGTCTTCTGCTCATATCCCCATAAAGCGAGTAGTTTGAGCTTAAGACTGCTACATCTAATTTATTTAGTCTTTCTTTGACCTTAAAATACGGAGTTCCCATTTTAATTTTTAAAGCTCGCGCTTCAGGGCTTCTTGCAATGATACATCCGTCATTATTAGATAAAATTACTACTGGTTTATTTCTCAAATGAGGATTAATATTTTGTTCACATGACGCGTAAAAATTATTAGCATCTATAAGAGCTATTGCATCAATATTTGAAATTCTCATAAATAGCTATGTATTGAATAAATAACAACTCCCCATATCTGTACATCAATATGGTTTTTAAATCTAAAATCAGGATAATTATGATTTTCTGCTTTTAAATATAATTCATTATTTTTTATAGATAATCTTTTTATTGTAAATTCTCCGTCTATCATTGCAATGATGATATTTCCTGGCCTGGCTGTTAGGCTCTTGTCTACTATTATTAAATCTTTATCTTTAATTCCTGCATTTATCATTGAGTCACCTTTAACTCTAAGAAAAAAAGTGCTAAACGGATTAGATATTAAATGTTCGTTTAAATCAATATTTTCTTCTGTATAGTCATCTGCAGGAGAAGGAAACCCTGCTGATACCGAATCAGTTAATAAGGGGATTTTAAGTTTTTTAGTAGTTGAATCAAAAGAACCCAAGGTTAAATTAATAGTATATATGTACTATATAGCAAGAAATCAAAAAATAGTTAGTTATTAAACTTTTATAGATTAATTTTAGATTGAATCTAATCTTTTTAAGAACGATGGTAAGGGGAGTTGTTAGATATAGAAATAGCTCTATAGATTTGCTCGATTAGGATTAATCTGGCTAATTCATGAGGAAAAGTTAAAGGAGACAGGCTTAGTAAAAGATCTGATTTTTCTTTTATATCTGAACTAACTCCATCAGTATCACCGATTAAGAAATTAATTTTTTTATTTTTAAAATTCAAGAGTAAGGAACATAGTTCAACTGAATTAAACTGTTTCCCTTCTTCACTTAGGCAGATAATAATATTGTTATTGGATCTAAGATTATTTAAATTAAAAGTCTTTAACTCATTAATGATAAGTTCAGGCATTCTTTTTTTGTATTGATTAATTCCATCTCTAATCCAAAGTTTCTTTATTTTGCCGATAGCATAAATTGCTAATCTATTACTCTGAAGCATAAGTAAATATTAAAACTAATTATTCATCAAGAAGATAATTAAATTCATCATATAGTTCCTCTTCGGTTGTTAATTTCTTGGGAAAATTATCTTTTTTAGAATTCATATTAAATTGATTAATCTCACTTTTTCTTAGTGAATTATTAACGTTAGAAGTCTCTTCTAAAGATTCTGAATTATCAATTAACGAATAAAAAATTTTATTGGGATCTTTTGAATTAAGTGGATTGGTGATTAAATTATCATTATTAGTTATATTTGTGTAATTATTTATATTTTTACTTTCGTTATTTAAATTTTTCTTTTTTTTAAATTTATTGAGTTTATCTAAATTTTTTTTTGATAAGCTCATGATATAAAGTATTAAATAAATTCATATTTAATTTAAACATATTATTTATCTTTTAGATGAATTCTAAAAACTATCATCAAAAAAAAAGATTTGGACAACACTGGTTGGTAAATAAAAAAATATTAGAAAAAATTAAAGAAATTGCTGTTCTTAATGAAAATGACTTTATTTTAGAAATTGGTCCTGGGAAAGGAGCTTTAACATCTAAGTTGTTAGATTCAGAAATTAAAAAATTACATGCAATTGAATTAGATAAAGATTTAATAAATTTATTAAATGATAAATTCAATAATAATGATAAGTTTTCACTACAGCAGGGAGATATTCTTTCTGTAAATTTAGATTCGATTAATAAGAAGACTACAAAAGTGATTGCAAATATTCCTTACAATATAACTGGCCCAATATTGGATATTTTCATAGGTCGATTGGGCATTATAAGAAACTATAATTACGAAAAAATAATATTTTTAATGCAGAAAGACGTTGTAGATAGGATTTTGTCAAAAGAAGGAAGTCCCAATGCTGGTGCGCTTAGTATAAGAATGCAACTTTTATCAAAAATAAAAAGAATATGTGATGTGCCGCCTTCATCATTTAGTCCGCCTCCAAAAGTTTTTTCTTCTTTAGTAGTTTTCGAACCAATTA
>QCLW01000025.1 GCA_003214235.1 Prochlorococcus sp. AG-418-F16 | reverse complement strand
ACAAAAGATTTAGATGATTTCGCAGAAAAGAGAATAAAAAGTTTTGGAGCGGTGCCAAGTTTTAAGGGTTACCATGGTTTCCCTTCTAGTATTTGTTCTAGTATTAACAACGAAGTTGTTCACGGAATACCCAGTAAAAATAAAATAATTAAAAATGGAGATTTAGTTAAAATTGATACAGGAGCATATTTAGATGGCTTCCACGGAGATAGTTGTATATCAATATGTGTAGGAGAAGTTAGTTCAGAGGCCCAACATCTTAGTGATGTAGCTTTAAAAGCATTGTATGCTGGACTTTCTAAAATCAAGGCAGGGAATACACTTCTTGACATAGCTGGGGAAATTGAAGATATTGTTATAAAAAATGGATTTACTGTTGTTGAAGATTATACAGGCCATGGAGTTGGAAGAAATCTTCATGAAGAACCCTCGGTATTTAATTTTCGGACCAAAGAATTGCCCAACGTGGTCCTTCGTGAAGGAATGACATTAGCTGTAGAACCTATTGTGAACGAAGGGAGTAAATTTTGTAAAACATTAAATGATAGATGGACCGTCATAACAAAAGATGGAAAATTATCGGCGCAATGGGAGCATACAATAGTTGTTTTAAAAGATGGTATTGAAATATTGACAGATAGAGATTTCTAGACACTAAGATTTATATCTATAGATAATTTGACAATACAAAAAATTAAAAAATTCTTTCAATGGGAAAAGTAAGTGGCTTAATGGGTTTGGACTAATTATTATTAAATAATTTTTTGAATTAGCTAAATTATAAATCTTTTTAGAGACAAATTTAGGACTCATGATTCCAATAGGATTTAGTTCTGATTTAAAAGGTCCTAAAATGATTTTTTTAATAGTTAATTTTTTTTTGGTATCTTGATTTAGAAGATTTTTTTTGAAAGAAACTAATTTACCAATAAGGGATTTACTTATCTCATATGATGGATTTAGGGCTGGTAATATTTCTGCTTCAGAAGTGTTTATCCAAACCTCTTTTTTTATAAGTGAATCATTTTTTAAAGCAATATCTTCGAATAAATTTAAAAATTTGAATTTGCTTAATGCATTTATTTCTATTGAGTTTTCATAATTAGAATTTTCTCTACTCAAATTATAGATACCGTGGTTCAAAATTAAAATGTCTATCTTTTTTAGATGCGTTGCTAGTTTCGATTCTTTCCCGCATTCCCATTTAATCCATTCATTAGGAGATTCAAGATTTATTTCATAATCAGTTTTACTATGACTAAATCCAATCACTCTATAGCCTTTCTGACGAAATAACTTTGTTAGCTCTTTCCCTAGCGCGCCCGAAGCTCCAGTGATTCCAACAGTTTTTTCATTTTTAATTGCATTTATCATTTTTTTTAATTGTGATTAAATAACAAAGAACTAAAATAAATTTAACTAAAAATAATATTTATTTATTTATTTATTTAAAACTAATAAATAAATATTTGTTTAGTTCATAAAAAAATATTATCTTGAATCTATTGATAAATAATTTTACTAATTATGAGCGATATATTATTAATTGGTTCATGTGAGCCATTTAGTGGTAAGTCTGCATTGGTTCTTGGGATAGCAAAAAGACTTTTACAGGAGAAAAAAAAAGTACGTATTGGTAAACCATTAGCAACATGTATCGAACTTACTAATCTATCTTCAATGTCTTATGAAGGATTAATAGATGATGATGTTAAGTTTATTGGGTCTACATTAAATATCGAAGAGGAGAATTTAATTTCTTCAGTAGGATTATTAGATAATATATCAGCTGAAAAAAGAATCTCTAATAAAGACTTACTTCCAGGAAAAGGTTTTGATCAAATTGAGAGATTGGTTAATGATGATTTTGAAGGATTAAATATTCTAGAAGCGGCTGGAAGTCTTTATGAGGGAATGATTTATGGTTTAAGTCTCCCACAACTAGCTGAAAGTTTAGATGCGAAAGTCTTAATTGTGAATCTATGGGAAGATTGTAAAAGTGTAGATGCATTACTTGATGCCAAAAAACAATTAGGAGATCATTTTGCTGGGGTCGTATTGAATGCAGTTTTGCCTCAAGAAGTAGAAAAAGTTAAAAATGAAATAATACCTTCTCTTAAAGATCTGAATATTGAAGTATTTGGGGTGATGCCTAAATCACCACTGCTTAGAAGTGTGACCGTAGGTGAGCTTGTAAGAAGATTAGATGCCCAAGTAATTTGTTGCCCGGAAAAAGATGAATTACTTGTTGAGACATTAAGTATTGGTGCAATGGGGGTAAATTCTGCCATAGAATTTTTCAGAAGAAGAAGAAATATGGCCGTAGTAACTGGAGCTGATAGAACTGATATACAACTTGCTGCTTTGGAAGCTTCAACTCAATGCCTTATTTTAACTGGGTTGGGAGAACCTTTATCACAATTGATTCATAGAGCGGAGGAATTAGAAGTACCAATTTTAAAAGTGGAATTAGACACTCTTGCATCGGTAGAAATAATTGAACAAGCTTTTGGTCATGTCAGAATACATGAATCAATTAAAGCTTCTTATGCTTTTCAATTAGTTCAGGAGCATGTAAACCTAAAAAGAATTCTCGAAAAAATAGATTTTCCCTGCAATTTTTCAGATAAATGCTAATTTCAAATATAGGAACAATTTTATTTTGAGTCGCTCTTTAGATCTACCAGCAACTGAAGGCGTTGATGCCTTAGCTCAGGAACTCGCAAAACTCCAGGATAACGGGAAAAGGAGGATTGCTTTTTTGGGCAGTAGACATGTACCAGTTGTCGATATCCACTTGATTGAATTGATAGCAAGGTCTTTAGCAGAGGAGGGGCACAATATTCTTACATCCGGATCTCAAGGTGTAAATGCTGCAGTTATTAGAGCAGTTTTAGATATTAATCCATCATTACTAACTGTTTTATTACCACAAAGCCTTGAGAGACAAATACCTGAAATTAAGGTTCAACTTGAAAGGGTTATGCATTTGGTTGAAAAAAGTGAAAATGATGAATTACCTTTGCCACTTGCAAGCAGCCTTTGTAATCAAGAAATTATTACTAGATGTGATCAATTAATTTGTTTTGCCTTTCACGATAGTGAAACCTTACTAAATAGTTGTAGATGCGCGGAAGAAATGGGAAAAGTGGTGAGTTTGTTATTTTTTGATTAGATAAATCGATTTTTCCTTATTTAAATATAATTTATGCTAAAAATAATCTTGCGTTTAAATATTTACGATGGCAGAAAGTTTTTCATTTGATGTTGTTTCTGATTTTGAGAGGCAGGAATTAGTTAATACGTTGGATCAAGTAAAAAGAGAAATTTCTCAACGTTATGATCTTAAAGGAACAGACACTCTAGTTGCTTTAGATAAAGAAAATATTTTTATAACCACTAACAGTGAACTAACCTTAAATGCTGTAAATGACATAATTAGACAAAAGGCGATAAAAAGAAACTTATCTTTAAAAATTTTCGACTACGGTGAAATTGAAATAGTTAGTGGTAATAAAGTGAAACAGACAATTCTATTAAAAAAAGGAATTAAGCAAGAAATAGCAAAAAAAATCAGTAAAAATATTAGAGATAAAATAAAAAAAATAAATGTCAGTATCAATGGAGAAACACTCAGAGTCTCAAGTAAGAGTAAAAATGATCTTCAATTAGCAATTAAGATTATTAGTGACTTGGAGGAATCTTTAAACATTCCTCTAAGTACTAATAACTTTAGATAAAATCTTGAATAAGACTATTTTAAAATATGGCAGATTATCCAGACGCTCTTGTTAAAACATTATTTATAAAGGTAAAAGAATATCCCCGTTTTTCGAGTAAGGAAATAGAGAAGTTTTGTTGGATGGCAGTTCATGAGCATAAGCATGGTGTTTTGCCCTCTGAATATGATATTAGGGAGATAGACGAGGACCTTTATCTGCAGCTTTTGCAAGAATTCAAATCAAACAATTAATAAAATTATGTTTATATTTTTTTTTACAATTATTAAAAAAACATTTTAATTAAATGCCTTATTAATGCACTAATTAATTTGATTAAATATGATTAATTAAAAGAAAAAATTTAATGTCAACTTCCTTTAAGAATGTCACACCAACTGGACCTGGTGGGACAGCAACTCTTTTAATTGTATTGTCTTTTACTGGATTCCTTTTACTCACTCAATCTCTCTTTGTTGTACCCTCTGGACAGGTTGCAGTCGTAACAACATTAGGGAAAGTAAGTGGCCCTTCTAGGAGAGCTGGTTTAAACTTTAAACTTCCATTTATTCAGTCTGTATATCCATTTGATATAAAAACTCAAGTTCAACCCGAAAAATTTGAAACTTTAACCAAGGACCTTCAGGTTATTAGGGCTACAGCCACTGTAAAGTATTCAGTAAAGCCAAATGAAGCAGGAAGAATTTTCTCCACAATTGCGAGTAGAAATAGCGATGTTTATCAAAAAATCGTTCAGCCATCTTTACTCAAAGCTCTCAAATCAGTCTTTTCTCAATATGAGCTTGAGACAATCGCTACTGAATTTGCAGTAATTTCTGAAAAAGTAGGTGATACTGTTGCTCAAGAATTAAATTCATTCGATTATGTTGATGTTAAAAGTTTAGATTTAACTGGGTTAGAGATCGCTGAAGAATATAGAGCGGCTATTGAACAAAAACAAATAGCGGGTCAACAATTACTAAGAGCAAAAACAGAAGTGGAAATTGCAGAGCAAGAAGCACTTAGATACGAAACATTAAACAAAAGTCTTGACGATCAAGTACTTTTCAAATTATTTCTTGACAAATGGGATGGTAGTACACAAGTCGTCCCTGGACTCCCAGGTTCAGAAGGAGGCAGTCCTCCAGTAATAGTAGGTGGGAGAAGATAATCAATTAAATTTATCTTTTCTATAACATTTTGATGGTTTGGCTTAATTCCCCTTTACAGAAAAAAAGCAAAACATTAATTTTTTATTGCATTGAAAGATTGGTCAAATGCCTCGATAGTTTTATCAATCTCTTCCTCGCTATGAGCAAGTGATGTGAAGCCAGCTTCAAAAGGACTTGGCGCTAGGTAAATACCTCGTCCAAGCATCTCTCGATGCAACTTACCAAAAAGTATGGCATCATTTGTTTTCGCTTCATCAAAGTTCCTAACAGGCCCATCACATAAGAAAAATCCAAACATAGCGCTTACACTTCCACCATTAATAGGGATGCCATTATTTTCTGCAGATTGAATTATCCCTTCAATTAATTTGGAAGTTATTGCATCTAGCTTTTCGTAGGTACCTTCTTGTTTGAGAAGCTCAAGAGTTTTTATTCCAGCAGTCATTGCAAGTGGGTTACCGCTCAAAGTACCTGCCTGATAGACCGGGCCTGATGGAGCTACCATTGACATTATTTCTTTCTTGCCTCCATAAGCTCCAACAGGCAGGCCTCCACCAATTACTTTCCCAAGTGTAGTTAAATCAGGAGTAACCCCAAATTTTTCTTGGGCGCCTCCGTAACTTATTCTGAAGCCAGTCATGACTTCATCAAAAACTAATAAAGATCCATTCTCAGTAGTTAATTCTCTTAATCCCTCTAGGAATCCAGGCTCAGGAGTAATAAAGCCAGCATTACCAACAATCGGCTCAAGTATTACTCCCGAAATGGCATCAGGATTTTCAGAAAATAGTTTTTTTACTGCTTCAAGATCATTGTAAGGGGCAGTAAGTGTGTTGGCTGTTGTCGTTCGTGGAACCCCTGGAGAATCAGGTAATCCTAAAGTAGCAACACCTGATCCGGCTTTTACCAAAAACATATCTGCATGACCGTGATAGCAACCATCAAATTTAATAACTTTATCTCTTCCCGTGAATGCTCTCATAAGCCTTAAAACAGCCATACAGGCTTCAGTTCCACTATTGACAAATCTAACCATTTCTACAGATGGAACAGCATCTATAACCATCTCAGCAAGTTTGTTCTCTAAAACGCATGGAGCACCAAAGCTAGTCCCTTTCTCAATTGCTTCCTGTAATGCCGTTGTGACTTCAGGGTGGGCATGTCCGCATATAGCCGGCCCCCAACTTCCTATATAGTCAATATATCTATTTCCATCAATATCCCAAGCAAAGGGACCTTTGACTCTATCAAAAACTATTGGCTGACCGCCTACAGACTTAAAAGCTCTTACTGGAGAACTAACTCCTCCTGGCATTAATTCTTGGGCGGCAGAGAAAATTTCTTCTGATTTGGTGCAATTTAATATGTCAGTCACAATTTAACTAAATGATGTTTTGAGTAAATTCTTGTCATGTTCTAAATTAGAAATAAGTAAAAATTTTGTCAATAAGATTGAATTTCTACATTATGATATTTTTATTGCGATATTTTGGATTGTAAATTATTAATTTTTAGGAAATCAAAATACAAATTAGTATTATTCGAGAAAACTCTTTATTAATAAGTGTTTTCAAGCACTAGTAAAATTCTATTTATTTTATTTATATTTCGAAAAAATTATCCTCATCCTCATAAAAATCTACATTTATGTCGTTCAAGTTAAGATCAATCATTACTGGGGCATGATCACTTGGACGTAAATTTCCTCTAGGTGAGCTGTCTATCACACAACTTTTAAGTTTTGATGAAAGTTCTTTGCTGATGTAGATATGGTCTATTCTCCAACCTTTATTTAATTCATATGCATTATTACGGTAATCCCACCAACTCCAATGGCCAGTATTTTTTTCAAAAATCCTGAAAGAATCTATTAATCTTTCTTTTAGAACATTATTTAGTGCATTTCTCTCTATCTCAGATGCCATTATTCCTCCTTCATATTTTTTTGGATCATGAATATCCAAATTTGATGGAGCAACATTAAAATCACCCATAAGACAAATTAATTCTCCTTTTTTTTCTTGCTCATCCAAAAATGAAGCTAAACAAGTTAACCAATTAATTTTGTATGCGAACTTATTAGATTCGAGAGAAGATCCATTTGGAACATAGACATTTATGATCTTAATACCATTAATATCAGCAGAAATTAATCTTTTTTGATCTAGGGAAATTTCGATATTTTGATCAGAGTCGGTACAACCGTAGAATCCTTTTTTAACATTTTCTGCTTTTATTTTAGAAATAATAGCAACACCATTGTATGATTTTTGTCCGTAGATTTCTACTGAGTATCCTAATTTTTTAAAAGGTTCAACGGGGAAACTATCATCCATTACTTTTGTTTCCTGCAAACATAGAATATCTGGATTGACTTGATTAATCCAATCTATTATTTGTGAAAGTCTGGTTCTGATAGAGTTAACATTCCAAGTTGCTATTAACAAATTTCTAACAAATTATGTAAAATTAAGTTAGCAGAAATTTATGGCGTTAAAGAATTTTGAAATTAAATAAAATGAAAAATTATTTTTGCAAAAACCTACCTAAATCAATACCTTTAGTAATTTTTTTTATTTCCTTAATTTCCTTAAAAGGTGATTTCCTAAATGCTGAATATTTATTTGAAGATTTAGAAATTGATTCCTCAACTAAAACAGATGAGAATAGTTCAGCCATACCAACTAATCCATTTGAAATTGTGGAAATGATTAGGAGACAAAATAGTATGAATGATGCAACTAATCCTTCTGATGCAATAGACGATGCGTTAAAGTCTTTTAATACTTTGGAGGAAAAACAAGAAATTTAATACCATAAATTGTTATTCTAAATTTTTAATATGTTAAAAAACCCTATCCCACAAGTTACTCATCAATTGCAGTACAGAGCAATAGGTATTATTAATGGTACATTTACTCCCCATGATAGTGAGAAATTAAATAGAGGGTTTTTAGTTGATAATAAAGGCGAAAAAATTGAAACAGTAGTACTAGGTAAAGCATTATCTCTTTTAAAAAAGCATATTGATTTAAAGAAAAGTTATTATTGGGTCGTTTATCCAAAGAATAAAAATACTCAAAACTTGCATTTACAGGTTGCAGGTATTTGGGATCCTTATCAACTGAATGATTTCCCGAATGATTCTTCAAAAACTAACTTCTCTAAATTATTAGAAGAATTAGATTTAAAAGATAATTATTTTTCTGTTAGAGGAGAATTAGTTTTTGTCAACACTCAAAAAAAAGAAATTGTTATTAAAATCTGCCCTGCTTCACAGTTAATGAATTTAAAAAATAAAAATTTTAAATTAGTTATTAAAGGTGAGCTTTCTCTTGAACTTCTTAATAATTTTGTAAGTTTAGATATCAACAGAGATGGAAATGCTTTGAAATTAACCAGGTACGAAGTTATTGAAAAAGATCTTTCTGAAAATAACTAGAATGAAAGGTTGATTTTCATCGCAATTTTACCAATCAAGAAATCATAGATTTATGGAAGATGTTTTAATTGAATGTTCTCCAGGCATCTCTGGAGATATGTTGCTAGGAGCTTTTTATGATTTAGGTGTGCCTAAAAAAGTTTTTGAACAACCCCTAATTGATCTTGGATTAAAGGATCTATATCATTTAGATTTTAAAGAATCAAATAGTTGTTCAATCCGAGGGATCAAAGTAAAGGTTGAGAATATTGATTACAGTCCTATCAAAAGAACTTGGAGAGGTATTAAAGAACTTATATCAAATGGGAACTTAGAGGATAAATTAAAGCAAATAATTTATGAAGTATTTGAATCCTTAGCAAGAGCAGAAGGTAAAGTTCATGGCATCAAATCTGAAGATGTTCATTTTCATGAAATTGGAGCTATTGATTCATTAGTGGATATTATAGGAGTATGTGCGGCATTGAATTACTTAAATCCAAAGAAAGTATATTGTAATGAACCAATGTTGGGCAAAGGTTTTGTTCAAACTGAACATGGAAAATTATCTGTACCACCTCCAGCTGTAATAGAGCTAATAAGACAAAGAAACATTAAGGTTTTATCAAGCTTTGATTCAATAGAGGGTGAACTATCCACACCAACTGGCATTGCTTTACTTTCTAATTTAGTCGACTATATGCAACCCCCTTCAAAATATTCTATTAACTCTTATGGAGTAGGAATTGGTAATCTAAAATTTCCATTCCCTAATTTGGTTAGAGTTTATAAAATTTATTCATTTGATGATTATTCTTTTAATCAGCAAATTAATTTAAAGTGTGAAGAGATATCTATCCAAGAAGCATGGATTGATGACCAAACACCTGAAGATATATCTAATTTTGTAGAGAAACTCAGAATTGAGGGAGCTTACGACGTTTCTTATCAAGCTATTAATATGAAAAAAAATAGAATTGGATTCTCTATTCAAGCAATCTTGCCAATAGATAAAAAAGAATATTTTAGGCGATTATGGTTTGATTATTCCAATACTATTGGAGTTCGTGAAAGGACCCAATCTAGGTGGATATTACTTAGAAGGAGAGGAGAATGTTCAACGAAGTTTGGAAATATAAAAGTTAAACAGACTTTAAAACCAGATGGATCAATAACTATGAAACCAGAAAATGACGAAGTTTTGAGATTAAAACTAGAGCATAAAATATCAACTGACGAAATAAGAAAAATAATAAAAGAGTCAAGTAAAAAATTTAAAGCATTTGAAAACTGGAAATGAGATTTAATATCATTAATCATTTATATTGGAAATTTTTTAAAAAAATTAATTTTGTTGGTTTAAAAAGTATTTTCTTTATTTCAAGTTTGTTATATTTTTGCATCTATTTTTTTTATAATATTGATCAAATTTCTTTTGATGTCAATTTAGAAAAAAATGGAGTTAATCTATCTTTATCATTTTTCTTTTGTGTTTTAAGTATTTACCTTAATGCTTATGCATGGAAATATATAGTTAAATGGTTCGGGAAAGAATTTAAAAGTAAAAACCTTGTTTCTTTTTATGTTTTAACCAATATTCTTAAATACGTTCCGGGAGGGATTTGGCATTTTGTTGAAAGATTTAACTTTATAAAAAAAATAAGTAATACTCAGATTGCTTTTTATTCGACACTTATAGAACCTTACTTTATGTTGAGTGGATCTTTTCTATTGGCATCGCTGGGAATAATTTTTTCACCATTTTATTTTTTTTTAATTTTGCCTTTAGTATTTTTAAATAGGAAATTAATTTATCTTGTCTTAAAAAGATTAGGGTCTATTAAGGGTAAAGTATTGGAGGTTTTGAGACTTGCAAATTCAAAGGACCAATTTGAAAATAGAATACATATAATTTCTTTTTTCCCTATAAGAGCATTATTACTTGAAATTGGTTTTGTTTTAGCTAAATTTATTGGTTTTTATATTTGCCTAAATACTTTTTATACAAATAATACTCTCAATATCATTTTTTTATTAGTCATCTTTTCTTTATCATGGTCTATAGGTTTGGTAGTACCGACCGCTCCAGGGGGAGTTGGCGTTTTTGAAGCCTGCCTCCTTTTTTTTGTTGGTAGAAATATTCCACAAAATACAATTTTGGTTATCTTAATTTATTTCAGGTTTATATCTACCTCGGCAGATTTGTTGTTAAGCTTCCCTTTTTTAATTAGAAAATTCTTTAAAAGAATTTAGTTTTTTTTCTCTAGACTTGGTATCAATGTAATTGATGCAATAAGGCCTAAAGTCATGATAAGAATGGCTGGTAATATTGCTTCTACTATTCTTTCATCTCCAGCATATTGATATATTCTCACAGATAATGTATCGAAATCGAATGGTCTTAAAATAAATGTTATGGGTAATTCTTTTATCGTGTCTACAAAAACTAAAAGTGATCCTACAAATATTGGTCCTTGGAGTAGAGGTAGATGAATTCTTTTGATAATTCCCAGCCAGTTCTCTCCTAGTCCAAGTGCAGCCTCATCAAGACTAGGAGAAATCCTCTCAAGACTTGAATCAATAGAACCCTTAGAAATAGTTAGAAATCGGACAAGATAACCCCAAATTAATAAGCAAATAGCAATGAAATTGAATTTTGAAGAAGAAATGCTTATTAAAGATAAAGCTAATACTGTTCCTGGGATTGCGTAACCTATTCCCGCAAGGTTTGTAATTAGTCCTAGTAATAAGCTTTTATTTGGGCGTCTAGCTAGGGAAATAATTAAGGAGATAACCATCGTTATTAATGCAGTAAGAAGTCCTAGACTAATAGTCCTTAATGATAGGGTAAGTAATTCTAAAGATACCCCTTTTTGAATTTGATCAATATTTAGAACAACCCAAAAACATGGAATTCCAAAAGAGAAAATTGGAGGAAATAAGGATAGGGTTATTGCCAAAAGTGCTCTAGTTTTTTTTAATTCCCAACCTTGAGAATCTTGTGATGCAGGATTTTCACTCCACCTCTTTGATTTTCTTCTCGAGAATTTTTCAAAAATAATTAAAGTGAAAATTATTAACAAGGCTACCAATGATAATCCAATAGCACTTTTTGGATTACCCTCAATTATCCAATTTTCGGCTATACCTGTAGAAATACTTGGAATATTTAATAATGCAAAAGTACCTAACTCATTCATTACTTCCATGCACATTAAACTTATTCCTGTTATTAGTGCTGGTAAAGCCATTGGAAAAGCGATTTTAAAGAAGCTTCTCCATGGCCCAACTCCTAATCCTCTACTGGCATTGATTTGATTAACTCCAAATTTATTAAAACTTTCGTTAGCAAGAATGAATACATATGGATAAGTAGAAATTGAAAGTATTAAAACCCCCCACCATAAACCAGTTACTTGATACCCAAAAATACTTCCTAAATCCTGCAAAACAGCTGTTATTAGATATGCTGGGGCGGCCAGCGGAACTAGTTGAAAAATACGGAGAACTTTTCTGAACTTAAAATCACAATTTGAAAGTAACCATCCATTCAAGGTTCCTAAGCCTCCTCCAAATAAACTTGTCATTGCTAAAACTTTTAAAGTGCTTAGGACCTCCTCTCCTCCTGCAATACCTAGTGAAAAATTTCCACCTAAAACATATTGAACTCCTTCAAGAAGAAAATTGGAAATTGGAATAATTACTAAGAGTGCAACAATAAACGAAGTAATATAAAAAAGTTTTAATTCGGTTACTGATTTTTTAAATCTTTTAATAAGTATTTTCAAGAATCAATTAAATACTACTATGTACTCTAATCTGAATTAAATCTACATGATGAAAGTTGATTCTTAATAGTTTGATGATCTAAGTTTTTCCCAATCAATACTATCTTGTTAGATTTTTCTTTTGTCCATTCATTATCATCTAGAGAAAACCGTTTCCCAGATAGGTGAAAAATGTGTTTTCTTTCACTTTCCATAAACCATAATATTCCTTTTGCTCTAAATATATTTTGTGATATTTGATTATCTAAGAAATATTGAAACTTCCTTAAGGAAAATGGTTCAAATGTCTCATAAGAAACTGATGTAAACCCTTCTATATTATTGATTGAGTCATGCGAATGAGAAGAGTGATCATGCGAATGAGAAGAGTGATCATGCGAATGAGAAGAGTGATCGTGTGAATAGTCTTCTACCTTTTTCTTGTCTTTCTCGAATTGATAAGTATCTGTTTCAAAAAGACCAACGCTCATTATTGTTTGTAATCCAACTTCACTATTGGTTGATCTCAAGATCCTTGGTTCTTTTTTTATTTTATTTATAAACATTTCTACTTTCTTTAATTGTTCTTCGTTCACTAAATCACATTTATTTAGTAGGAGGATATCTCCGTATAAAATTTGAGAATAGGCGACACTTGTATTATTAATTTCAAAATCAAAATTTTCTCCATCAATTACAGTGATGATCGAATCTAATCTTACTTTTTCTCTAAGATCACCAGCCGCAAAAGTCATGGCTATGGGTAAGGGATCGGCAAGTCCAGTTGTCTCTACAATTAAATAGTCTAGTTTTTCAGATCTTTCTAAAACTTTTGATACTGTATTTAATAATTCGCCATTAATAGAGCAACATATACAGCCATTATTTAATTCGATCATGTCTTCTGAGCCTTCTATGATTAAGTCATTATCTATTCCGATCTCACCAAATTCATTAACTAAAACAGCTGTTTTAATTCCAACTTGATTTTTTAAAATATGATTTAATAGTGTTGTTTTGCCAGAACCTAAAAATCCACTAATAATTGTAACTGGTAATAACTTTTTGGACATTGTGACTAATTCTTTTAGATAAATTCAAATTTGGAATTTTATTGATCGAAAATTTTATTGATTTCTGCAGCTAATGTTTGATCTAGGTTTGTAATACCTCCTAAATCATGAGTATTTAATCTAATTATTAATTTTGAATAAACATTTTCCCAGTTAGGATGATGGTTGTATTTCTCACAGATTAAAGCAATTTTTGTCATAAAAGAAAAGGCTTCAATAAAATTAGCAAAGTTAAATTCTCTTTGGATTCGTTCAGATTTCATTTCCCATCCAGGTATTTTGACTACTAATTCTTTTAATTCTTCATCTTTTAAAAGGTAAGGTTCCATTAAATAACTGATCTGATTTTATTTAATTATAAATATTTTGCTTTTTCTCACCAACTATATGTAAATTTATAAGTCTTTGTTTTTGATCAAATCTATGTTCCCATAAATAAACTGCTTGCCATGTGCCAAGTATTATTTTGCCGTCTTGAAAACTCAAAGACAAACTAGTGTTTGTTAAGGATGTTTTAATATGTGCAGGCATATCGTCAGCTCCTTCTTGATAATGTTTATAGGAAATTTCTTCTCTATTTTTTGATAAGGTTAAGTAGGAATCATATGGAACTATAGATTGCATATATTTTTTTAAGTCCCTTAGTACATTCGGATCTGCGTTCTCATTAATAGTTAAGCTGCAACTGGTATGAAGTGAAGTTAAATTTAAAAGCCCTGAATGAAAATTCTTTTTTTCAATAAATAAATTTAAATCATTTGTGATGTCAATAAAACCCTCACCATGTGTTAAAAATTCTAATTTCGAAAATATTTGTTCCATATAAAGCAAAACTTAATTAATTAATATTCTATTATGGACAAACAATGCATGTATTTATGCAGACATTAAAAGTTTTATCTTAGAATACATTTAATATAAAGTCTAAACTTTTGACTGAAACTCAATGGAACAAGCTGGGGGATTATCTTAAAGAAACTCAAATATTAGGATCAATCCAAAATACGCTTTATTGGGATCAGAATACTGGTATGCCAAAAAAAGGGGCTTCTTGGAGGTCTGAACAACTTACCTATATTGCAAAATTCTTGCATAAAAGAAATTCTTCTGAAGAATTTTCTAATTTAATACAATCTGCTAGAAATGAATTATTAGATTCTGAACAAACTTCCGATAATCAACTTTTTATTAAAGATAAAGAGAGAAATATTAATCTTTTAATGAAGGAATTTAATAGAGAAAGAAATATAGATCCCAAATTAGTTGAGTCTTTAGCCAAGGCAAAATCTAAAGGCTATGAAAGCTGGCAAGAAGCTAAGAAAAAATCAGATTTTAAAATTTTTCTTCCTTTTTTTGAAGAATTAGTCAAGTTACGGATTGAAGAGGCAAAACAAATATCTGATCAATATACACCATGGGAGACTTTAGCCCAACCCTTTGAGCCTGAATTGACTTTGAAGTGGTTGAATAAAATGTTTCAACCATTGAAAGAAACTATCCCAGATTTGATTAGAGGAATTAGTCAGTCAAAAAAAAATAATTGGAATTTAAGTCCAGAATCTCAACAAAATTTATGTTCTAAATTACTTGATGAGTTTGGCAGAGATAAAGATCTAGTTATTATTGGTAAATCTCCCCATCCTTTTTCGATTACATTAGGGCCTAATGACTTTAGGATTACTACAAGAATTGTTGAAGGTGAACCATTATCAAGTTTTTTAGCAACCGCGCATGAATGGGGTCATTCAATTTATGAGCAGGGTCTGCCATCTCAAAGTCATCAATGGTTTGCTTGGCCTTTAGGTCAAGCGACTTCCATGGGTATTCATGAAAGTCAATCTTTGTTTTGGGAAAATAGAATAGTTAAATCCAAATCTTTTTCAAAAAGATTCTTTAAAAAATTTGTTTCAGCGGGATGTTCGCTAAATAATTATTTAGAACTCTGGAAATCTATTAATCATTTGGAAGCAGGATTAAATAGGGTTGAGGCAGATGAATTGACCTATGGGTTGCACATTTTAATTAGAACTGAACTTGAAATAGATTTAATTGAGGGAGGCTTGCCAGTTAAGGATATTCCAGCCGAATGGAATAAAAGATATGGTGAACTTCTAGGAATAAAACCATCTAATGATTCAGAAGGGTGTCTTCAAGATGTCCACTGGAGTGAGGGGGCGTTTGGATATTTTCCTTCATATTTGTTGGGTCATCTTATAAGTGCACAAATATCTACTCAAATGGAAAGAGAAATTGGTTTGATTGACAATTTAATCGAAAATGGTGAGTATCAAAAAATCATCTTTTGGTTAAGAAATAATATTCATAAATATGGCAGATCAGTTAATTCTATGGAATTGGTAAGGACTGTCACTAACGAAGAACTATCACCAAACTATTTTATTAATCATTTAAGGTCTAAAATAAATGATTTTTGCTGAAACATTACTTTTAAAGAATTTGTTTGAGTGTAAGGATGTAAGATAAACAAAAATTATTTCTTGATGGCAAATCTTAATCAACCTCCAAGCAGGGTCACACCAAATTTATTGCATATACTAAATGCTTTTACTGATAGCTCAAATACAATAGTTAACACTATCGTTGAATTGAATTCTAATACTATAAATAAATATGAATTAATTACAGAAACGGGCCACCTTAAACTTGATAGGGTGGGTTATTCTTCACTTGCTTATCCTTTTGCTTATGGATGTATACCAAGGACATGGGATGAAGATGGAGATCCACTTGATGTCGAAATTGTTAGCGTAACTGAGCCATTAATACCTGGATCTATTGTAGAGGCAAGGATTATTGGGGTGATGAAATTTGATGATGGTGGAGAAGTTGATGATAAGGTAATAGCGGTTTTGGCAGATGATAAAAGAATGGATCATATCTCAAGTTTTGAAGATCTTGGAGAGCATTGGTTAAAAGAAACAAAGTATTATTGGGAGCACTATAAAGATCTAAAAAAACCTGGAACATGTACTGTGAATGGTTTTTTTGGGATAGAAGAAGCCGTCAAAGTGATTAAAGATTGTGAAGAGAGATATAAAAAAGAAATTGATCCTAAATTAGTAAATTAATTAATTTTTGTTTTCTCTAAACTCTTCAAATATTTCTCTGAGTATTTTGTCGGCACCTTGTAGCGTTAGTTTTTTTGCTAATTCTATTCCTACTTTTTCAGGTTCATCCATATTGCCAATAGCTTGATCTTTTATAAGCCTTTCTCCATCAAGAGAGGCTACCATACCAGTAAGGTAAAGTTGTTTATTCTCAATATTACTATTAACACCTATTGGTACTTGGCATCCGCCTTCAAGCTCTCTTAAAAAAGCCCTTTCTGCAAGGCATCTTTGACTAGTAGGTTTATCTTCTAAGACATTTATAATTTCTAACACTTTTTTATCTTCAGCTTTACATTCAATGCCTAGAGCACCTTGACCAACGGCATGAAGGGAAATCTCACTTGGAATAATCTGGTGAATTCTTGATTCAAAGCCCAATCTCTTTAAACCAGCGGCAGCAAGAATTATACAATCAAATTCTCCGGCATCTAATTTTTCTATTCTTGTAATAACATTCCCCCTAATATCTTTGAAAACAAGATGTGGGTACTTATTTCTTAATTGTGCAAGTCTTCTTAGAGAGCTTGTTCCTACAATCGAACCTTGAGGTAAGGTTTCTAATTTATAACAATCATTTTTTTTGCTTACTACTAAAGCATCTGCAGGGTCTTCTCTTTTTGTAATGCATCCTAATATAAGGCCACTAGGCAAATTTGTTGGTAAATCTTTTAGAGAATGTACTGCTATATCTGCATGGCCTACAAGCATTTGGGCTTCAAGTTCTTTCGTAAATAAGCCTTTGTCTCCTATTTTTGCTAAGGCTACATCAAGAATTTTGTCACCTTGAGTGGCCATGGCCTCTATGGATACCTCTAAATTGGGAATATTTTTTTCTAGTTGATCTTTAACCCATAAAGTTTGAACCATGGCTAGTTTACTTCTTCTACTAGCTATTTTAAGTTTAAGATTAGTCATTAAATATTATTTTGAGTTTGGATTAAAATTAAGTCGAAACTATTTTAGGCTATTCTTTTGCAACTTTCCCAAGCTGAAAATTATATTTAACTTTTTTTATTTTATATATTCTTTCAAAACTCCGTTTCGATTTGGATGTCTTAGTTTTCTGAGGGCTTTTGCTTCTATTTGTCTAATTCTTTCCCTTGTCACATCAAAAATCTGTCCAATTTCTTCAAGAGTTTTCATTCTTCCATCATCAATTCCATATCTTAACCTAAGAACATCTCTTTCTCTTGGACTTAGAGTCGCCAGGACTCCTTCTAAATCTTCTCTTAATAAAGTTTTAGAAACATCTTGCTCTGGATTCTCTATGTCAGCCTCTATAAAGTCTCCAAGTCTTGAGTCTTCTTCTTTGCCTATTGGAGTTTCTAAAGAAATAGGTAGCTGAGCACTCTTAGCTATAAATCTTAATTTTTCAATTGTCATTTCCATACTCTCAGCTATCTCTTCTTCACTTGGTTTTCTTCCAAATTCTTGGCTAAGAACTTTTGTGGTTTTTTTAATTCTGGATATTGTCTCGTATAAATGAACTGGCAATCTAATAGTCCTACTTTGGTCTGCGATTGCTCTAGTAATGGCTTGGCGTATCCACCAAGTAGCATAAGTAGAGAATTTGTAACCCTTTTCATGGTCAAATTTCTCCGCTGCCCTAATCAGCCCTAAACTTCCTTCTTGTATTAAATCTTGAAATGATAAACCTCTATTCATATATTTCTTGGCAATGGAAACAACTAATCTTAAATTTGATTGAACCATTTTTTCTTTAGCTCTTCTTCCCAAAAGAAGTCTTCTTCTGAATTTAGAAAGAGGCATATCTATTAATTCGGCCCATTCTCTCACAGATGGGAAATGCCCTTTTTCTGACTCATATTGAGTTGCCAGTTCTTCCAATTGGAGTAAGTCAGCAATTTTTCTTGCAAGTTCAATTTCTTCATCTGGTCTTAAAAGTCTAATTCTCCCAATTTCTTGGAGGTAAACTCTTATTGAATCTTCAGTGTATATACCTTTTGGGCCAAGCTTTATATTCCCAAGGCCTTTATCTTCATC
>QCLW01000024.1 GCA_003214235.1 Prochlorococcus sp. AG-418-F16 | reverse complement strand
AAATATTCATATGATGTTTTTAATTCTATAGAAGATCAAGAAAAATCTTTAAATTATTTTGAAAAAATTACTAAAGAAGATTTTTCCTCGGGGAAAATTGACAAACAAGAGAGTCTTAAGGCATTTAAAGGTGAGCATGTTTTAGAAGTAGTGAAAAATGAATTTAAAAAAGTTGGTTTTCAAATTGAGTCTACAATTTTTGCAAATCCTCATTCTTTACCTCCATCTATTGGATCTGGCATAAAGGGAAATATGAAGAATTCTGATTTGGTTGAGTTAACAAATAAAATTCAGGATGATTGGAGATCACAATTTACTTGCAGTATGTTTTTTATAGTCGCTTCTATAAAGATATGATTAATAACTTTAAGGATTTTTAATCTAAAAAAAGTTTAAATTGTACTTGTTAAAAAATATGATTTATCCATGATTTTAGATTTTTTAGAAAGTTTATTAAGTTAATATTTTATGATATATGTAATAGTGGTTATAATTATATTACCAAAGGTTTGAATTTAAATATATTTAATGATCTCTAGGAAACATAGTAAATTCTTAATAACTTATATCAAAAGGTCTAGTTTAAAATCATTCTTAATTATATTTTTTTTAATAACAATATCAATTTTTCTCGAAGCTGCATTTATTAAATCTCTCCAAAATATAATTTTTGACATCCAAAATCTAGCTTTTAATAAAATAATTAATGGCTCTTTAACTGCATTAGCTTTAGTAATTTCGTGTAGCGTTTTTAAAATTTTGCAGACTAAATTTTATGTTAGATATTCTGCTTACCTTGGGAAGTTGATATGTGAGGATTGCATAAAAGGTTATTTTGGTGAAAATATTTTTAAAACTAAATCTCGTGATAGTAGTGATTTAATAAACTCAATAATTATACAAAGTAACCACATCACAAAAGGTGTTATTTTTGCCAGTTTGAATTTGATTACTTATTCCTTAATATGCATATCAATTTTTTATATTTTATTCTCATCTTTAGGAATACCTATAATTATTATTATTATTTTTTCACTTTTACTTTATATATTAATAGCAAAAAAAAGTAAGAAACTTCTTGAGAATTTAAGTTTCAATCAAGTTAATTACATTAATAGAATAACTAATCAAATCTTATATTTAATAAATAATAAACGAAGAGTTTTTCTTAATAGACATAATAAAAATATATTTAAAAAAGTTTTTGAATTAAATAGTGAATATAGAAATTTTATATCTAAGCAGGTAGAAGTGCAGGCTCTTCCAAAATTTTATGTTGAAACTTTTGCCATCAGTAGTTTACTAGTTGTGCTTATATCTTTTTCATATAATGGCGATACTTTAATTATTGCAAAAACAGGAAGTATTTTTTTTGGCATTCTAAGATTACTTCCTAACTTTCAATTCATATTTTTTGCTTGGTCATCCATAAAATCTAGTTCATCACAAATTGATGCTTTTTTGACGTACAAAAATAATTTTGAATTCCAAAATGTTCCTATTAATTCACAAAACAGTATTCATTCTATCGAATTAAAAATAAATTCAAAGAAGACAATCACTCTTTCTAAAGGTGATTCATTATGTATTTATGGCAAATCTGGATGTGGCAAAACAACTTTCCTTGATAAAGTTAGTAAATTAAATGATTCTCTTAAAGACGAAATAATCTTCCTTAATTCATCTGGAGAAAAAATAGAAGATAAATCAATTAAAAGTCAGATAGCTTATGTGGAACAGGATGTATATTTAGAAGATAAAACTATAAATGAATTAATATTTGAAAATAATTTAAATAAAATAAATTATAACTTGGAGACGATAGTCAATCTAGCAGATTTAAACGAATTGATTTATTCAGATTTCTGGAAAAAGAAAAAAATAGGAACAAATGGAGGTAATTTAAGTGGTGGGCAGAAACAAAGAGTAGCTATAGCGGATTCAATTGCATGGAAACCTTCTCTATTAATTTTAGATGAAGCTACTGCTGGCATAGATAAAATTTCAGAAAATAAAATATGGAATAATTTAATAGAGAAAAGAGATTTTATTATTATTGCAGTTACTCACAATACAAAACTATTTGAGAAGTTTGATTACTTATTAGATTTATCTAAAAATAAAAATTTAAAAGAATAAATATATGAAAAGTGTTTTACATATAATCAATAGTTTGGAAGTTGGTGGGGCAGAAACTTTTCTTTCCAGATTGATTTTGAACGACAAATCAAATAAACATATTGTTGTTTGTTTGATTAAAAATAATTCCAAGCTTTATAAAATTTTAAAAAAAAATAATATATTAATATACAATCTAAATTTTAATAATGTATTTAATTCAATTTATTTTTCTCTTAAGTTATTAAAGATAATTTATCAAATAAATCCTGATCTTATACAAACTTGGCTATATCATTCTGACTTAATAGGTGGTGTTATTGGAAAGGTTTTTTTCAGAAAAAAAATAATTTGGTCTATTAGAACTTCTTTAGAAAATAGTGAAGATTATAAATTAACTACAAGATTAATTTGTAAGTTAAACTCAAAACTATCACACTGGATTCCCTCATCTATAATATTTTGTTCAAATAGAATTTTTCATGAACATATCAATATTGGATTTAAAAAAGAAATATCTAGCGTAATTCAAAATGGAGTTGATATGAATGTTTTTTTTCGAAAGCAACTTAATGAAAGAGATTATTTAAAAAAATATTTTCCTAATAATGTAACTAGATTCGCAATCATTGCAAACTTTGTACCCCAGAAAGATCATTTCTCTCTAATTCGTGCAATAGAAAGATTATCAAAAAAACAATACAAATTTAAGGTTTTATTAATTGGTAGAATGGAAAATGATTTTAATTTTAATTATAAATTTTTATTAGATTATATTCATGAGTCAAAAGTTCATAATCTTGTAGATTTCTATGGCTTTTCATCTGATATTCCAAATATACTCAGAAATATTGATTTCTTAATTTTATCCTCAAAATCTGAGGGGTTCCCTAATGTACTTATTGAAGCGATGGCTTCAGGTGTTCCATGTATATCGACTAATGTCGGAGATGCTGCTGAGATAGTTGGACTTTCAGGCTGGATTTGCCCTCCACAGAACCATATAGCCCTTTCAAATTGTATTGAAAAGGCTTTAAAAGTAGATAGTTATGAATATGATGCATTGTCAAGAAAATGTGTAGAGAGGGTTAAAAATAATTACGATATAAAAAAAATGGTAAAAAAGTATTCTGATATTTATTAATTCTTTCGATAATAAATGTAATAATAAAAATAAATTGATAATTATATTAATGAAGTTAAATTCTTGGCCATATTACGATAATGAACAGCTTGAAATTGTAAGCAGAATTCTAAAATCAGGCAATGTAAATTATTTATATGGAAATGAGGGTAAAACTTTTGAGAGAGAATTTTCTTCTTTTTGCGGAGTTAATTATTCTGTATGTTTCTCAAATGGCACAACTGCATTATATGCCGCATACAAAGCAATAAACCTTGGCAATGATGATGAGATAATTACTACACCAAGAACATTTATAGCTACTGTAGCAGCAGCTGTTGAGTTAGGAGCAAAGCCAATTTTTGCAGATATAGATATTAATTCTGGATGTATTACGTTAGAGTCAATAGAACCTTTAATTACAAAAAAAACGAAAGCTATATCTGTAGTTCATCTAGCTGGTTGGCCTGCTGAGATGGAGAAAATAAGTAAATTAGCTAAAGAAAAAAATTTATTTTTAATTGAAGATTGTTCTCAAGCGCATGGAGCTTTTATTGATGGTAAAAGTGTTGGATCTTTTGGAGATATTTCGGTATGGAGTTTTTGTACAGATAAGATAATAAGTACAGGAGGGGAAGGTGGAATGCTTTGTACAAATTCGAAAGAGATTTATAAAAAAACTTGGTCATTTAAAGACCATGGTAAATCAATACAGAAATTTAATAAGAGCCAGGATGATTTTCAATTTAATTATATTCATGATGAAATCGGTTTGAATTTTAGAATGACAGAGATGCAAAGTGCAATTGGTAGATATCAACTTAAAAATCTTAAAGAATTTAATAATCTGAGAACAAAGAATGCACAAATTCTGAAAAAATATTTAGAAAATATTAACTCTTTAAGAGTTCCAATGCCTAATAATAAATTAATTCATGGATTCTATAAATTTTATGCTTATTTAAAACCCCAAACTCTTAGATCAGATTGGGATAGATCAGAAATTATAAAGTATATAAGAGAGAAAGGATATCCTTGTTATACTGGCTCTTGTAGTGAAGTTTATTTAGAAAGTTGCTTTAAGAAAAGAGGATTAGCTCCAAATAAAAGACTTAAAAATGCAAAGGAATTAGGAGAGACTAGCTTGATGTTTCTTGTTCATCCCACAATTAATGAATTTCAAATGAATGCATATTCAGAAACTATAAGATCTGTTCTAATTAAGGCTACGCAATAGAAATATGAAAAATTTTATTTTTTATTTAAGGAATTATATTCAATTTAAATTATTAAGCAAGCTTAACTATTTTTTTTCTTACATAATAAAACAACCACCATTAAAAAGAAAATTTATATTATACGCATTAGATTCTTCAATACTTCTTTTGTCAATCATTTACTCTTCTTGGGCAACTATCAATTTAAATATTTTAAATGTAATAAATAAATATCAATTCTTTCTAGTTTTGTTACTAGTATTTATTCCCTTTAATATCATTACGGGAACATATCAGACCGTTTCAAAATATATAAATAGTTCTTCTGTTTATAGATTAATTTTTAAAAATTCTTTCCTGTTTATCTTTTTATACATATTTTTAGAAATATTTACTGACTTTTCATTATCAATAAGATTTTTCTTTCTTTTATTTTTTGTAACCTCAACATTACAAGTAGCCTCTAGAATAATTATTAGAGATTACTTAGTTTACCTTACAAAAAAGAAATATAATAATTCTAAGAAAACTTTGATTTATGGAGCTGGTTCTGCGGGTTCTAAACTTTTTTCTTTAATAGATAATGAAAGTGAGTATGAAATTATTGGATTTCTAGATGATGATATGTCGCTCTGGGGAAGAAAACTGCAAGATAAGAAAATATATAGTCCAAAGTTATTTTTTGAAATTGTAAATGAAGCTGAACAAGTTTTAATTGCAATTCCTTCTATTAGTAAAAAAAAGTTAAAAGAAATTTGTAATTTCCTAGAATCTAAAAAGGTTATTGTCCTTCAGGTCCCTTTACTAAATGAAATTATTTCTAATAATAAAAACATTAATGAATTAAGACCTATAAGAGTGGAGGATTTACTTGGTCGCGATCAAATAGAACCAAATACTCATTTAATAAATGAGGCAATCAATAATAAGGTTATTTTAATACTAGGTGCTGGAGGTTCTATTGGATCAGAAATTGCCTTTCAATCTTTAAAATTCAAACCAAAAACCTTAATTTTAGTAGATATTGACGAACTTTCACTCTACAAAATAGACCAAAATATAAATAAAAATAATATTTATAATAAGGAAATAATTTCATTCCTTGGGGATATTAAATATGAACCTTTTCTAAATAATATATTTAATCAATTTAAAATAGATATTATTTTCCATGCCGCAGCATATAAACATGTACCTCTTTTAGAAAAAAATGTATTTGAAGGTGTTAGAAATAATGTTTTCTCTACATTAAATCTCTGTAGAGTTTCAGAGAATTTTGATGTTTCTAAAATAGTTTTAATTTCTTCTGATAAAGCAGTAAGGCCATGGAATGCAATGGGCTGTTCTAAGAGAATTTGTGAATTGATATTTCTATCCTATCCAAGGAAAAGCAAACAAACAAAGTTTGCAATAGTACGATTTGGAAATGTTCTTGGATCATCTGGTTCAGTTGTTCCTTTATTTAGAAAGCAGTTAAAGGAGGGAGGACCAATTACTTTAACTCACCCTAAAATAGTTAGGTATTTCATGACTATATCTGAGGCTTCTCAGCTTGTTATACAAACCTCTGCGTTAACGAAAGGCAATGATATATTCCTACTTGATATGGGTAAACCAATATTGATTCTTGATTTAGCAAAAAAAATGATAAACCTCTCAGGTTATACATTAAAAGATAAAAATAATCTAAATGGAGATATAGAAATTCAATATTCAGGATTAAGATCTGGTGAGAAGATGTATGAGGAATTATTAATAGGATCAGGTTCCGAAAAAACTATTCATCCATTAATTTTCAAAGCCTCAGAAGATACAATGAATATAGAAAACCTTGATGATAAATTAATCAAATTAGATCAATTTATTAAAAATAATGATTTATCTGGTTTGATAAATATTATGAAAAATTTAGTTCCTGAGTTTTCAACAAATTTAAATAATTAGATAATTAATAGCCTAAATCTTTATAATATTGGGACTGTTAGGCAAGATATTTTTAATATCCATTATGAGATAATTCTCTTTACATAAATTTTCCCAATCAGATAAAGATCTGGATTTGTATTCTTCATGAGCAACACAAATAATTATTGAATCAAACTGCTTCATCTCTTTAAAGGGATTTATAAGTTTTACAAAATCAACTCCAATTGAATTGATAAAGGGATCATTTAAAAATATATTTATATTAAATTCTTTTAAACATTCTATTAATTTTTTAACTTGAGTATTTCTAGTGTCATTACAATCTTCTTTGAAAGTATAACCCATAACTAAAACTTCAGAATTTCCAATTGCTATGTTTTTACTTGCCATTTTCTTTATAAGAAGGCTCACAATCCAATCTGACATGCAGTCATTTATTTTTCTGCCAGCTAAAACTATTTCTGGAATATATCCAAGTTGAATTGATTTATGAGTTAGATAATAAGGGTCTACACCTATACAGTGCCCTCCTACCAAACCTGGCTTGAAATCAAGAAAGTTCCATTTTGTATTAGCTGCTTGTAAGACTTCTGTTGTATTTATTCCAATCCTTTCAAAAATTATTGAAAGTTCATTGATTAAAGCAATATTTAAATCTCTTTGGGTATTTTCTATAACTTTGGCTGCTTCAGCAACTTTTATAGAACTTGCAGAAAAAGTCCCAGCTTTTATTATTGATCCATAGAAATCTTTAACCCATTTTCTTGTTTGATCATTACATCCACTTGTTACTTTTTTAATAGAAACCAGTGTATGCTTTTTATCGCCAGGATTTATTCTTTCTGGACTATAGCCAACCATAAATCCTTCATTAGGATTAGTATTATTAAATTTTAATGATGAATGCTTTTCTATAATTGGAACACAATATTCTTCAGTTGCTCCAGGATAAACAGTACTTTCGAAAATAATAACAGGTGTTGTTTTTGGAGTAAATGCTCCTGATTTTTTATGTCTTTTATTTATTGCTTCACCAATTAAGGAACTTGCTAGTTTTAATGGTTTCAAATCTGGTTTTTTATTTTTATCTATTGGAGTTGGAACAGTTATAATAAAAACTTCACAATCAACTAAATTTTCATCTTCACTAGTAAAAGACAAATTAGATAAATTTTCTAATTGATTTTGAGAGATTTGGCCAGTTATATCAATTCCCTGTTTTAGAGAAACTATTCTTTCTTTATCAATATCAAATCCAACAACTTTTCTTGCCAGTTGTTGTTTATTTATCAAACATTTATTTTTCTTTGCAAGCTCAGCTGCTAGGGGCAAACCCACATAACCAAGACCAATAACGCATACTTTGCAATTTGAGATTGAAGGTAACATATTAATTTCTATGTTTGTAGTAATTTTTATACCACTCGATAAATTTTTTAATTCCTAATTTAATGTTTGTTTGTGGTTTGTAATCAATCCAATCTAATAATTTTTTAGTATCGGATGCCGTCGATGCAACATCACCTGGTTGCATAGGCAGCATTACTTTATTTGCTTTCAGATTTAACTCTTCTTCTATAATTCTTATAAAATCTTCTAAATCTATTGGATCACAATTTCCTATGTTGAATACATGATGAGGTGCCCAACTGCTAGATGGATCAGGTACTTGATAGTTAAAATTGGTACTTTTTTGAGGAGGATTACTCATGAGTCTAATAATGCTTTCTATCACATCATCAATATAAGTGAAATCTCTTGTCATTTTCCCATCATTAAATACCTCTATTGGTTTATTTTCAATAATAGCTTTTGTAAATTTGAAAAGTGCCATATCAGGCCTTCCCCACGGACCATAAACCGTAAAGAATCTCATACCTATTGCTGGTAAACCATAAAGGTGGCTATAAGTATGAGCCATTAGTTCATTAGACTTTTTACTTGCAGCATAAAGACTAATTGGGTGGTCAACATTGTCAGTTTCTTTAAATGGAATATTTTTATTACCTCCATATACTGAGCTGCTACTTGCATAAAGAAGATTTTGAACTTTCAGTCCCCTGCTAATTTCAAGAATATTTGCAAATCCAACAATATTTGATTGAATATAAGCTGAAGGATTTGTGATGGAGTATCTAACTCCAGCTTGTGCCGCCAGATTAATAATAATATTTGGTTTAAACGAATAGGCTAATCGTTTTAGCTCATTAAAATTTTCTAAATCAATTCTATGAATTGAAAAATTGTTATTACTAGCACTGGCAGTTGCAACCAATTCCTTATTTCTAGATTCTTTAAGACTTTGATCATAGTAGTCATTAAAATTGTCAATACCTATTACTTCTAGATTTTTTTTAATTAAATTTTTACATAAATGATATCCTATAAACCCTGCTGCACCAGTAACTATAATTCTCATTTACTTATTTACCATTAAATAAAGATTATCATAAAATCGATTGCCAATTTTGGATTTAGGATAAAATAATTGAACCAATAATTTCTTTATTTTGTAAATAAAGGATTTCTTTAGTTTTTTGAATTTGCTCTTTGGTCACTATCCCGAGAGAAGTAACAATATAAATAAGATCACAATTGTTTAATTCAAAAGTATTTTCAGTTATTAGTATTTCGTTGTTTAGGTCACATTTTTTAATTGATTTATTGAACTCAATAAATTCAGAGCTTTCTTTGCTAGTTATTTTTAATAATCCTATTTTCTTCGTACTTTTATTTGGGCTATATTTTTTTAATAAAATGTTTAATATCTTAGACCATTCTGAATATTCAAAATTCCCAAGATTTGTAATTTCTTTAGTATCAAGTAATTTTTTTATTAAGTCATAATTGTAAATTATGGAGGACCTTGTATCTTTTACGACTGAAGAAGTTGCACCTGCAAAAATTCCTATTATTATTCCCATTAAGAATACTCTTTTTTTATTAGGTGCTACAGGGTAGGGATTGAGTGTAGGTTTAGTAATTAATTTCCATGGTTCTGGATTTCTCTTAAGTTCTAGTGAAGTTTGAGCAAAGCTTTTTTCTAAATTCATTAATGTAATTTCATTTTGCTTGGCATCTTTTTGCAGATCTTTGTATTTTAATAAAACTTCCTTAGACTTTTTATCAGCTTCTAAATTTAATCTTGCTTTCAGTCTTTCGGCTTTTAGTCCATTTAATAATCTTTCTTTGATCGTTTTTAAAAGTTCCTCTCTCTTTAAATTTAGACTTAAGATTGAAATATCATTTGAAACAAATTTTGATCGCAAATCACTTAGTTTAGCTTCTAAAAAACCAAATTCTTTAAATAGATCATCACTTTCGAATTCTTCATATTCCTTTGAAATAAATGGTATTAATTCACTATTGTTTTTTAATTCATCTATTTTTTTTATTGAGTATTCAATCTTTTTTAATTTATTTTCTAAAGAAACGGTATTGTTGAAATTAAGATTTTCTCCAGTTAGCAAAGAATTATTACTCAAGCTATCCCCATTTATGCTTCTATCCCCATTTAAGCTTCCATAAAGTAAGAGACCATTATCAATAGCAAATTCTTGGGCTTTTTTTGAAGCTGCTCTACTTTTTATTCTAAAGTCCTGCACTTGGTCTGATAAATATTCATATGCTAAGGTAAGGCTTTTTAATCTAGCTTTATTGGAATAGTTTTCATATTTTTTAGAAATTCTGTTTAATACAGGTAAGATGATATCCTTATCAGAATCTTCATATTTTAAATCTAAAATATTAGTTTTATCTTTCAGGATTATTTTTAAATTTCTAGACCAATCTTTAAAAGAAAGATCATCAACTTTATATTTTTTATTTTTTTTCTCATTTTTTACATACTCGAAAACTGACATAAGAGTAGAAGGACTTTTTAATACCTCAACTTCAGTTTTTAAATCATTTTTTCTGTTCAAGGCTGCATTTAGCAATCCTTCAGATCTTATTAATCCCTTATCTTTTAAGATATTCTGATTATTGCTTCTTAGAACTATTTGAAATTCACCTTGCCATGTTTTTGTTTTGAATAATGCGTAAAATAATCCTGTAATGGCAATTGAAAAAAAAATTAGTAAAAATATTTTTAAATTTCTTTTTATTGAATCAAATATGTCTTTTAAATCTAGATAATCATCATTGGATAGTCTATCATCCATAAATTTTTAGTATTTATAAACATCTTTAATCAAATGATAGCATAAGACAAAACTAAATTGACTTATTTTTTATTTTTAATAAATTTAGTTTGAGTTACTTTTTATACTTTAATGAAGTTTACAAAGTTATTACAAATAATATTTATTTTAAATAATATATCTTATATATTTGGATTTGTTTATAAATTAAATTTTATCTTTTATTTACAATATCTAATTAATATATTTGTAAGTATTTTTATATTAAAGAAATTAAATAAATCTGAAATAATATTATTTTTCATTGGATTTTCTACTATTTCCATGGAGATTATATTTTCATTTGTTTATGATTTATTCAATCCGAATTTTGCAGTTTCATCTTCTATCTTAATCTATCTAATATATAAAAGACTTTTTCTAAATAATTCTCAAAAATTATATTTCTTATTAACTTTATTAACAATAAGTTCTACATTATTAATTCCTTTTTTCAATATTTACGATGTTGTTGAATATGAATCTATAGACAAAATTATGATTACGAGAAATGGACCAACTTATTTATATATTGCTTTACTTAATTTAGTAATTCTAAATATCTCAAAAACTATAACATTAGAAAATAAGTTGAAGTTGAAAAAATCAAAAATTAACTTATTAACCCTATATGTGATCCTATTGTCTTTAAATACAAGTTTTTTATTGATATTTTATTATAGTGCATCTTTAGCTTCAATAATAATGGGACTATTTAGCACATTATCAATAATTTTTTTAGGCTTAGAATTGATTTGGAATAATAAACTTACTAAAATCACTACTTTATTTTTGAGCTCAATTGGGTCAATTTTCATAATTAATAAATTCTGGGATATATTAATGACTGGTTTATCTGCAATTTGGGTTTTGAATAATGATGTTCAAGGATCAATTTTTAGGAGTTATAGGACAGACTATATAGGCTTTTTAAGATGCTTTTTGGATTATCCTTTCGGCACAGGTTTTTATGGGATGGAGAAGTTATGCTTAGATCAGTCTTTTTATAATTTACCTGATGGTATTCAACCACATAGTGCATTAGTATCATTTTTGTTAGGCTACCCAATTATTTCTTTATTTATAATAATTTTTATTTTAAAAAATAAAAATCTAAGGTATAAAATTAAAAATTCTTTATTAATAGTACAATCGAGCAATCAGAAATTAAAAAATTTTAGCTTGATAAATATTGCTAGTTTGTTTCATATATTAAGTTTTTTAATGAGTCTTCTTACTTCAGAAGTTCCTTTGAAATTCCCTTATTTTTAGTTTTTTGAATAAATAAATAAAAAGAAAACATAATAAATTTATATAAATTTTAGTTTTTAAATTTACTGAGATTCTTTATAAAGTTTAAAAAATAATATTTCTAAAATATTATTTTAAAACGTTTTTATCTTGGTGATAAAGTTTAATTAATGCTAAGCCTAGTCATATGAAAATTAAAAAAAGAAGTTGTTTCAATTTCATTATTTTTATAGTTTTATATGAATGGTTTTTTTTTAATAATGATATCAATTTAATACCTTTGATCTAGTACACTAAAAAGTGATAGTAATACATTATAAAAAAATAAATTTTCTATATTTACCGATATTAATTTCTTTATTATGAAGAGAATTTTGCTAACAGGAGGTGCAGGATATATTGGCTCTCATACCTGTTTAGAATTACTTAAGAGAAACTATAACATTACTGTTTTAGATTCATTTGTTAATTCCTCTCGAGATTCGCTAGAAAGAGTAATTAAAGTATTAGAAACTAAAATTCCAAATGTAAGAAAAAAAATTGAATTAAAAATTGGGGATATCAGAGATGCTGTCTTTTTAGAAAAAATTTTTAGAAATAATCAATTTTCGAAAAATTTCGACGGAGTAATACATTTTTGCGGATTAAAGTCTGTTAATGAATCAAATATTAAGCCTGCTGAATACTGGGATGTAAATGTTCTTGGAACTATAAATTTAATCAAATTCATGAAAACTTACAATTGTGATACCTTGGTTTTTAGTAGTAGTGCAACTGTTTATGGTGATAGTAATTTAATCCCTATCTCAGAAGATCAAATAAAAAAACCTATTAATACATATGGAAAAACAAAAGCAGTAATAGAAGAAATTCTTTTTGACTTGAGTAAGGCTCCGGATTTTAATTTAAAAATAGCAATATTGAGATATTTTAATCCAGCAGGTGCTGATGGGTCTGGGTTGTTGGGAGAATATCCGATTAATAAACCAAATAATATTTTCCCATTATTAAGTAGAGCGGCTCTTTCAAAAAATAAAACTTTTGAGATTTTTGGGAATGATTGGCCGACAATAGACGGAACTTGTATTAGGGATTATATTCATGTAACTGATCTTGCTGAAGGACATATTTCTTCTTTAGAGTTTTTATTTAAAAATAAACCTCAAGTTGCATGCTTTAATCTTGGAATTGGAGAGGGTGTTAGTGTACTTGAATTAGTAAAAATTTTTCAGCAGGTTAATCAAGTTAAATTTCCTATAAAATTTTCGCCTAGAAGGGAAGGCGATGTGGCGATTACAATTGCAGAAAATAGGAAAGCAAAAAACCTATTAAATTGGAAACCTAAAAAATCTATTTATGATATGTGTAGTGATGAGTTCACGTGGCAAAAAAAATTTTTACAAAAAAATAAAAATTGAAAATAGTATAAATTTAACATCATTTTTATTTAGTATTTCTGTTTATCAATAGATAAGTTTAGTTATGATAATATAGTTTATTTAATTGAAATATATAAAAAATAATGAGAATAATAATTATAGAAACTTGTTATTTTGGAAAAAATAGTATAAGAAGTGATTTATTTAAAGCTATTGGTAAAAAATATAATTTAGATATTTTTTTCTTAAGCTTTGAAAGCGATTCTTGCAAAGATTTAAATATTTTTCCTAATAATGTAAAGCTTCATAAGTTAACTTTTCAAAGTTTTTTTAATTTTATTTTAACTTGTACTAGATCAAACGCAATTTTTACTTTTAATATAAGACCTCTATTAATAGGATTTATTTTAAAAATAGTTTTCCCATTTACATCCTTTTACCCAACAATTACAGGTACGGGTCCTTTATTGGATTCACAAAAATTTCTATATAAATTTTTAAGATTTATTTATCCTTGCATAATCAAAAAAACAAATTATATTTTTTTTCATAATTCATACGATGCCAAATATTTTAAAAAATATCTAAAAAAAGGTAAATACTCTATTGTTGGAGGCTCTGGGATAAATCTACCTAAGGACTTTCCGATCAAGATAAATTATTCTCTAAAAAATAAAATTCCTAGAATTGCTTGTTTTTCAAGACTTTTGGTAGATAAGGGAATTTATCATTATCTTGATGCGACAAAAAAAATAATTGATGAATTTCCAATCATGAAAGGAAATGTCTTTCTAGCAGGATATTTTTGGAATGCAAATTTAAAAAGTAATAGTGTAGATCCACAATACGTAGCTAATTGGGAAGATATCGGGGGGGCTTTTTTAGGCAAGCAGGATGATAAGAAAAAATTTTATTCGTCAATTGACATTATATGTTTGCCAAGTTTTAGAGAAGGTTTATCAAATGTATTGTTAGAAGCTGCACTTCATGGCTGCATTATAGTTACTACTAAGTCCCCAGGATGCATTGATGTTGTTAAGAATGAAGCAGGAATCACTTGTTCTCCAAGAAGTACGATCTCTTTATATCGTGCGATAAAAAAAGCAATTACTTTATCGGAAAGTGAACAAGTAAAGTTCCGTAAAAATGCCATTAAAAATCTTAAAAACAATTTTTCAAGGGATAAGGTTTTAAAACATTATCTTAATATCCTAAATCATTAATTTTTATAATTAAAGATTCTAAATAACCCCGTCACCAACACGCCAAAAGTTTAAGCCAGACTTTAGTACTTTTTTGGGTTCTATAATTGATCTTGAATCAAAAACCCACCCTGGACGTCTCATTTTATCAGACATTTTTAACCAATCTATATTTGAGTACTCTTTCCATTCAGTTAAAATTAGAACAGCATCTGCTCCTAATAATGCATCTTCAATTTTAGATGAATATTCCCAACATCCTTCGGAATTATTTTTGTTTACTAGATTTTTATTTTGATTTGAGCTCATAGCCAAATTTAAATCAATTTCAATTTGTTCTGGGCTGACTTTTGGATCTTGTATGGATAATGAAGCTCCTTCATCAAGTAAGTCTTTACAAATTTGAATTGATGCTGATTCTCGGGTGTCATTAGTATTACTTTTAAATGCGAAACCTAATACTGCAATTTTCTTTGAGGATAAGTTTCCGAAAAGTTTTTTTATAATCAATTTAGAAATTCTATGTTGATGCCAAGTATTCAACTTAACCACTGCATTCCAAAATGTAGCTACTTCAGGTAAACCAAAATACTCCGCCAAGTAAACCAAATTTAAAATGTCTTTTTTAAAGCAACTTCCACCAAATCCCGGTCCAGAGTCAAGAAATTTAGCACCTATCCTACTATCTGATCCTATAGCCCTAGATACTTCTCTTATGTCTGCCCCGGTCGCCTCGCATAATGCACTTATAGAATTAATAGAACTTATTCTTTGAGCTAGAAATGCGTTCGCAGTAAGCTTAGCGAGCTCACTACTCCAGATATTTGTTTTTAATATTTTTTTTTCAGGAACCCATCTTTTATATATTTTGCATAATGCTTCTACGGCTTGATCATTCTCACCTCCAATCAAAACACGATCTGGTTTATTTAAGTCATTAATAGCATTCCCTTCTGATAAAAACTCAGGATTAGATAAAACATCAAAACTAATTTGTTTACTTCGAGAATTATTTGAATTTTTGGAGGACTCGAGGATTGTCATAATCGCCTCAGCCGTTCTTACGGGCAAAGTACTTTTCTCAACAACTATTGTATGACCTTTTGAGTTTTCAGCCACTTGCCTTGCGCAAGCCTCAACCCATTTTAAATTACTTGCTTTGCCAGCACCTATTCCTGAAGTTTTAGTTGGAGTGTTTACAGATATAAAAACCATGTCAGCATTTTTGATTTTTTCATCGACCAAACTTGAAAAATATAAATTTTTTCCTCTACAGTCTTTTATGATTTCAGCTAATCCAGGTTCATAAATTGGCAATTCTGAAAGATCCTTACTATTCCATTTTTTAATTCTTTCTTCATTAAAGTCAACAACTTCAAAGTTTAAATCAGGACATTTATTTGCCATTACAGCCATGGTTGGTCCTCCTACGTAACCAGCTCCAATACAGCAAATATTTTTAATTTCCATTTTAAATAAAGTTGAATATTGAAATTAAACCAGAATTAAAAAGTTAAATCCCACTAAAAATATTAACTTATTTTAGTTTAAGCATGTAAGTCAATTAATTTATAGTAAATTCTTTGAATAAATAAGTTTAAATTCGCAACTTAATATTAAAGTAAAAACATATATCTTTTTTATAAATGAAGATTCAAAGTTACATTAATTGTGAAAATATAGATAAAAATCTCTCAAATATTTCATCTCAATATTTAATAGCAGAACCATTTCCTCATATAGTTATCGATAATTTTCTAAAAGAAAATTGTATTTCTAATACACTTAAAGGTTTCGAAAAAGTTAAATGGTCATCTTACAATCATTTTAATGAAAAAAAAAGTGGTAATAAAACAAATACGCTTGACCCTTTATTACAAAGAACTATTGAAGCATGTAATTCAGAAGATTTTATTAAGCGATTAGAAAAAATTACAGGGATCTCTAATTTAATACCAGATCACAAATTAGGCTCTGGTGGCGTCCATAGATCTTCTAGAGGAGGTTATCTAAATATTCATGCGGACTTTACAGTTCATCCTTATAACAAGAAATGGCATAGAAGAGTAAATCTCTTAATTTATTTGAATCAAACTTGGGAAGAAAGTTGGGGAGGTCAACTGGAACTTTGGGATAAAAAAATGAATCATTGTGTAAAAAAAATAACTCCAATTTTCAATAGATGCGTAATTTTTAATACTGATTATGATTCTTTTCATGGACATCCTGAGCCAATGAAATGTCCTGCTAATATTTTTCGACAATCAATAGCTCTTTACTACTATACAAATACAGCAATAAATGTAAAACCTATAGCTACAAACTATAAAGCTCGACCTAATGATAATTTAATAAAAAAATTGCTTATATTTATGGATAGGATCTTAATTAGTTTATTTCATTTTTTAAAATCGAAATTTAAAATATCTGATAGGTTTGTTACAAGGATATTTGATTTTTTCGATAATAAAAATTGATCTTTTTAATTATTCAAAAATAATTTTTTATATTAGACGCTAAAGCATTTATAACAACATTAGAAGGAAGAAATCCATCCTTGTTAAAGTCATATCTAGCTCCCCATGATAGTGAAGTTATTGTTTTAACAGCGTTAACAATATTCTGGCTTTCTACTCCAGATACAATATGTGCGCCAGACTCTATAGTTTCATATCTTTCGGTTGTTTTTCTTAATGATACGCAAGGAACTTTGTAATATAAACCCTCCTCAGGAGTAGTGCCTGAATCACCCATTAAACAAAACGCATTCATACTTAAAGCATTAAAATCATAGAATCCTAAAGGTTGAATTATTAAAACCCCTTCTGGAATTTCAATACCTTTTATTTTACTTTTTGTCCTAGGGTGCATAGGATAAATAATTTTTTTATCTAGTTTTTTATTAATATCGCCTAAAGCAAAAATAATTTTTTGCAAAGTTTTTGGATTGTCTACATTTTCACTTCTATGTAAAGTTACGGGAATATATTCTTTTGGTGCAAGATTAAGTTTTTTAAGAATTTTACTGTTCTTAATTTCTTTTTGAAAGTAATCCATAACTTCAAAAGTTGGATTTCCCGAAATTATAATTTTAGATGGATGTATTCCTTCTCGGATAAGATTCTCTCTATGATGTTGATGAAATGGGAGAAGAATATCTGACATATGATCAATTAGTATCCTATTCCTTTGCTCAGGCATTCTTTTATCAAATGCTCGTAAACCTGCTTCCATATGGAAAATTTTAATATTCTTATTTGCAGCAGGCATAACAGATAATCCGCTATAGGTATCTCCTAAAATCAAAAGTGCATCTGGTTTCTCTAGGTCAAATAATTCATCACTTTTTTTTATTACATCAGCTACTTCAGTTCCATAAGATTGCACATCAATCGATAAATTATGATCTGGTTTCCTTAATTTAAGATCATCAAAGAAAAAGTCTTTTAATTCGGGAGTGTAATTTTGTCCAGTATGAACCATAATATGATCAAAATCTGACTCGTCTAACTTTTTAAGAACCGACCACATTTTAATCATTTCTGGTCTCGTCCCCATTATTGTCATTACTTTCATTTCTATTTAATCTCCTTTCTCTTTTTCATGAACTTTTTCAATTATTGACCCAGATTCATAATATACAATTTTTACTTTGGGTAAAGGAATTATGAACTTTACACCTAATTTAAGATATTTCATATTTTTTTCGATAATTTCATTAAAAAAGCTCCATGCAAATATTAAAATATAATCTGGAGTATTATCTTCTAAAATATCTCTTGAACAAATTTTAATATGAGATCCAGGAGTATAATAACCTTGTTTCATAGGTGCATCATCAATAATGTAATTAAGTAGAGTTTCATCAATTCCACAATATTGAATAAGTGTATTTGCTCTACCTGATGCGCCATAACCTATAATCACTTCATTTTTTGATTTCAGTATATTTAATAAATCAATAAGGTTAGTTCTTGTTGATTTAACTTCTTTTGCGTAACTTAGAAAAGTTGATTTTTTTTCATAGCCTTTTTCATATTCATTTTTTTCAAGATTTATTAATTTTAAAGATGTTTTTTTATCATTTAATTTTCCAGCATGCCTAACATAATATCTCATAGATCCTCCATGTATTGGGATTGGCTTGACATTGAAAATTTCAAGAGAAAATTTAGAGAAAAATTTCTTGAGTGTTAAAAGTGAATAATAATAAATATGTTCATGATAAATCATGTCATATTGAACTTCATCAATAAGGCTTCCAATATAATGAACCTCGAATATGAATACTCCAGAAGGCTTAAGTAAAAGTTTTATTGCATCAGTAACATCCTTCATATCATTAATGTGGGCAAAAACATTGTTTGCACAAATTACATCAACCTGGCCATGTTTTTTAATTATTTTTTG
>QCLW01000023.1 GCA_003214235.1 Prochlorococcus sp. AG-418-F16 | reverse complement strand
TTGCAAAAAAAAGCAAAATAATTATGAGACAGATTTAATTTTTCCTATTATTCAAAAAATTTGTGAGATTGCAAATATTGATTATTTTTCTTCAGATGATAAAAACAAAATTTCTTTAAAAATTATTGGAGATCATACAAGAGCTGTTATTCATTTAATTTCTGATGGAGTAGCAGCAAGTAATCTCGGCAGGGGATATATACTAAGACGGCTTATTAGGAGAATGGTCAGACATGGGAGATTATTAGGCATAACAAATGAATTTTTATCTCATATTGCTACTGTCGGGATCAATCTAATGCAAAATAATTATCCTGATTTAAAAAATAATAGTGATTTAATTTTGAATGAGATAAAAATTGAAGAAGTAAGGTTTAGGGAAACTCTTGAAAGAGGAGAGAAATTGCTAGATGAGTTAATTTCTTCAGGGCAGAAATTAATTTCTGGTTTTAAAGCTTTTGAACTTTATGATACTTATGGATTTCCTCTAGAACTTACTGTAGAAATTGCTGAAGAAAATAGTATCAGTGTAGATGTAAAGAGTTTTGAAGAAGAAATGAATGCACAAAAAGAGAGAGCTAAAGCTGCTTCAAGTAATATTGATTTGACATTAGAGGGATCATTAGAGCGAGAAATAGATCTTTTTAACAAAACTGTTTTTAATGGTTATGATTCGCTTCTTTCGGAAGCTGAGATAAAGGGTATATTCCTGGATTCAAAATTAGTTAAGCAAGCAAGTGAAGGTCAGAAAGTTTTAATTGTTCTTGATCAGACAACTTTTTATGGAGAATCTGGCGGTCAAGTTGGTGATATTGGAACGATATTTTCAAAAGGTGTAGAGGTCTTGGTTGATAATGTTATTCGAAAGAAAAATGTTTTTTTACATTATGGAACGATCAAAAAAGGAATATTAACTATTGGACAAAAAGTTAAGACTAATGTTAAATCCTCTAATAGAGCTAAGGCTGCTGCAAATCATACAGCTACCCATTTATTGCAATCTGCTCTCAAATCAATCGTTAATGAAAGTGTTGGACAAAAAGGTTCATTAGTAGCCTTTAATAAATTAAGATTTGACTTTAATTCTTCAAATCCTATTTCTAAAGATCAAATTTCTAAGATTGAGACTTTAGTTAACTCTTGGATTATGGAAAATCATATCCTAGAAATAAAAAATATGTCTAAGAGTGAGGCTCTTGAAAAGGGTGCAGTGGCCATGTTTGGAGAAAAATATGATGATGAAGTACGCGTTGTTAATGTGCCAGGAGTTTCAATGGAACTTTGTGGAGGCACACATGTAAAAGCTACATCTGAATTAGGTTCTTTCAAAATAATTAGTGAGGAAGGAATCTCAGCCGGAGTAAGAAGAATCGAAGCATTATCAGGCCAATCAGCATTAGACTATTTCAGTGATAGAAATGCTTTAGTAAACCAACTAAGTGATTTGTTAAAAGCAAATCCTAATCAACTTTTTGAAAGGGTTAATAATTTGCAAGCAGAGCTTATTAATAAGAATAAAGAGATACAAAAAATGAAAGATGAAATTGCATATTTTAAATACTCTTCTATGAAATCATCCGCAGAAATAGTAAATTCTTTTTCAATTTTAGTAAATCAGATTGATGGCTTAGATGGGAATTCTTTGCAATCTGCAGCACTGAATTTAACATCTCATTTGGGAAATAAAGCAATAGTGATTCTTGGGGGAATACCAAATCCAGAAAATAGAAAGTTGTTATTTGTAGTTTCTTTAGGTGATGATGCAGTAACAATAGGATTGCATGCAGGTAAATTAATTAATGAGATTGCAAGAATTTGCTCGGGAGGTGGAGGAGGAAAGCCTAACTTTGCTCAAGCAGGTGCTAAAGATATTGATAAGTTAAGTGATGCTTTAGATTATGCTAAAAATCATTTACAAAAAACATTAGATAGTCATTCTGATAAATAACTACTTTTTCTGAGACTAATTTCGATTTGATCCATTAATTTCCTTGCTTCTTCAATAGTTAATTGTTGTTGATCAATTGCTGATTCAGTATTAATTCTTATAGATTCAACCAAAGAAGCTGAACTGTAATCTAATAATTGTAAAATTTCCGATTTACTGTCCTCTTTAATAATATTTTTGACCTTATATGAATTATCTTGATTGATATCTATATGAACAACGTTTGTATTGCCAAATAAATTGTGCAAGTTTCCTAATGCTTCTTGATAGGCTCCAGTCATAAAAATTCCAATTAGATAATCTTTATCTTGCTCTGGCTTGTGTAAATTTAGTAATGATTTAATTTTCCCATCATCAAAAAAATTATTTAGTTTTCCATCTGAATCACAAGTTAAATCTGCAAAGTTGCCTTTGCAGAAAGGCTCTTCTAAGTGCCTATGTATTGGTAATATTGGAAAAATCTGATTGATTGCCCAGCTATCGGGAATTGATTTAAAGATTGATATGTTTGCATAATAAGTTGATGCAAGAGTTTCTGTAATTTCAGATAAATCAGGGTGATTGATTTCATCATTATTCAGGTTATTAGAAATTTCTTTTGCGCAAGCCCAGGTAAGTTCTTCGGCATAAGCTCGTTCTGCTAAACTTAAAAATCCTAATCTAAAGGCAACTAAGCAATCTTCTTTAAACTTTTTTGCATCATTCCATAGTTCAATTATTTGAGATAAATTTATTTTTTTATTTTTAAGTTTTTTTAATCCGTAGAAAGTTTCAAGTAAATTTGAAATGATTAATTGTTGATCTTTTTTATCAATAATTTGTAGTTTAGAACTGACATGGCTTGTTCCTAAGACATTAAAAATTAACACTGAACAATGACTAATTATTGCTCTTCCACTTTCTGAGATTATGGTTGGATGCTTGATATTATTTGATTCACATGAATCTTTAATGGTTGCAATTACATCGTTAGCATAATTTTGAAGAGAATAATTAGTAGAGGTGTTGGAGGAGGTTTTAGTTCCATCAAAATCTATCCCTAATCCTCCCCCTACGTCGATATATTGCATTGGGGCACCCAGTTTACATAGTTCAACATATATTTGACTTGCTTCTTGTAATGCGTCTTTGATCACAGCAATATCACTTATTTGACTTCCTATATGAAAATGGAGCAATTTCATTTCGTTTATAAGATTTGCTTCTTTAAGTTCTTTTATTGTCAACATGATTTCTGGGATTGATAATCCAAATTTGGAATTATCTCCAATAGATTTTCCCCACCTACCACTACTTTTACTTGATAACTTTGCTCTAATTCCTATCAATGGAGTCGCGTTAAGTTCTTGAACTGCTTGAATAATTCTTTTTACCTCATCTCGTTGTTCAATAACTATTATTGGATTTTTGCCGAGTTTTCTGGCCAAAGTAGCAATCTCAATATATTTTTTATCTTTATATCCGTTGCATATCAATAATGAATTTTGGTTTTCAAGAAGTGCAAGACCAATTAATAGTTCTGATTTACTTCCTACTTCTAAACCAAAATTCCATTGACTACCAAACTCTATTATCTTTTCCAATACATTTTTTTGTTGATTACATTTGACAGGAAAAACGCCTTGATAGTTATTCTTATATTTGTAGGTTTTTATTGCTTTTGAAAAAGCATCATGTAGTGCATTTATTCGATCTTTTAAGATATCGTTAAATCTTATGATTAATGGAGGATTGATTTCTCTACTTTTAAGTTCTTTGACAAGCTTGAAAAGATCAATCTTATTTTCAGATTTTATATTTTTAGTGACTGATATATTTCCTTTGGAATTTATAGAAAAATATTTATCCCCCCATTTGTCTATGTTGTAAGTCGAAATACTATCTTCAATAGTCCAAATATTTTTTAATTTTTTTGGCTCAAAATTTGTCAATTTATTTCTTAATAATTAAAATGTTTTTGAAAATAACTCAAAACAATATCTTTTATTTTAATGATTACTTGCCAAGTTACCACCCAAAAGTTGAATATACATAGAGTGATTATTAACTAAATGAACAAAGAGAGAACCTTTATTGCAATTAAACCAGATGGAGTGCAAAGAGGATATGTTGCTGAGATTATTGGCAGATTTGAAAAAAAAGGATTTAAATTGGTTGGATTAAAGCAATTAATCCCTTCAAAAGATCTTGCTCAAAATCATTATGGTGTACATAGAGAAAGACCCTTTTTTGGTGATTTAGTAGACTTTATTTCAAGTGGTCCTGTTGTGGCAATGGTATGGGAAGGCGAAGGAGTTATTTTGAGTGCTAGAAAACTAATAGGTGCAACAAAACCTCTTGAAGCAGAGCCTGGAACAATTAGAGGTGATTTAGCTATTGATATAGGGAGGAATATTATTCATGGTTCTGATGGAGAAGATACTGCAAAATTTGAAATTGATCTATGGTTTAACGATGAGGAATTATGTGAGTGGGAAACGTCTGATTCGAAATGGCGATCTGAAAATTAAAATTTAAATCTCAAATCTATCTAAACTAAATTTTTCTAAAAAGCTTTTTTCTATTTCTTTGAGACTTTTATTTTGAACTATTTTCAAAAGAAGATCACTTGTTATTGCAGAAAATAAAACTCCATTTCTATAATGTCCTGTAGCTATAAAAAGGTTTTCAATTTTTGATTTTCCAATTATTGGTTTAAGGTCTGGTGTGCAAGGTCTAAATCCCCACCAATGTTCCATTTGTGGCCAATTAATAGCTTCTGGTAATAATGAACAAATACCTTCTTGCAGTTCTTTTATTCCATTAGGAGTATTACCCTGATTAAATTTTGAATCTTTTTCAACTGTCGCTCCAACGATAATAAGTCCATCATTACGAGGAACTAGATAAGTTTTTGGACCAAAAATAATTCTTTTCAAGAAATTTGTTGGACCTTGTATTGATAGCATTTGTCCCTTTACAGGAAAGACTGGAATCTTATTGAAAATTTTTTTACTCCAAGCACCACTGCATATAATTGCTTTTTCGCAGGTAAATTTTTTTAGTTCCCCAGTGGCACATAAAACTGTTGCGCCAATAATTTTGTTTTTTTCTAATATCAAATCCTCTACTTCTGATCCTTCTTGAAATTCAACTCCATGCAAGGAGCATGCTCTCTCAAGAGCACGCATCAATCTTCTTCGGTTATCTATTTGACCATCTTGTTCAAAAAGTAAACCATGCTTCCAAATAGAATTCATTCCATTAATTTCTGTTTGAAGATCTTTATGATTTAAATATTTTCCATATTTATGAGTGGGGAACTCTTCAAGATCTTCTTTATTTTTAAAAGGAACTACTATGCCACATTTTTTTAAACCGCATTTAATATTACTATCTTGTTCAATACTTTTTATCCACTTTGGAATTAGACTTTGACTTTCTTGGCCAAATTTTAGTAATTCATCTTCGAGCCCTTCGGCATGAGTAGCTAACATTCCTGCAGCAACAAATCCAGCTGATTCATTTCTGTTTTTGCTTAAAACTAAAACTTTGAAGTTATTTCTAGAAAATGCATAAGCAATAGATAAACCTACAAGTCCACCCCCAATAATTAATATTGAATTTTTTGTTTCTTGTGTCATTTAAGAATTAATATTTTTATTTGTGTTTTGGTCCTCTTTTCCTTTATATCCAATAAAATTAATAAAGAGACTTTTGATAATGAACAATTTGGAATCTTGGGAAGCTGTGATTGGTTTGGAAACTCATGTACAGCTTAATACGAAAAGTAAAATATTCACATCTGCATCAACAGCTTTTGGTGATGCACCTAATACGCATATAGATCCTGTGGTTTGTGGTTTACCAGGAACTCTTCCAGTTTTGAATGAGACTGTTCTTGAGTATGCTGTAAAAACTTCTTTAGCATTAAATTTAAATGTTGCAGAACATTGTAAATTTGATAGAAAACAATATTTTTATCCTGACCTGCCTAAAAATTATCAAATTTCACAATTTGATGAGCCACTAGCTGAAAATGGCTGGTTAGAGGTTGAAATAATTGAAAAGAACAAAGAACCTTATATCAAAAAAATTGGAATCGAAAGGTTACATATGGAAGAAGATGCCGGAAAACTAGTCCATTCAGGTAGTGACAGATTAGCTGGTTCTAAATATTCTTTAGTTGATTACAATCGTGCCGGAATAGCACTTTGTGAGATTGTTAGTAAACCAGACATTAGATCAGGTAAAGAGGCATCTGAATATGCTTCAGAGATCAGAAGAACAGTTAGATATCTAGGCGTATCAGACGGAAATATGCAAGAGGGTTCATTGCGATGTGATGTCAATATTTCAGTTAGAAAAGGACCTAATGCTCCTTTTGGTACCAAAGTGGAAATAAAAAATATGAATTCATTTTCTGCAATTCAAAAGGCTTGTGATTATGAAATAGCAAGACAAATAGAAGTTTATGAAAATGGAGGAAAAATTTTCCAAGAAACAAGGTTATGGGATGAAGCTAAGCAACTAACCAAAAGTATGAGGATGAAAGAAGGCAGCAGTGACTATAGATATTTTCCTGATCCTGACTTAGGACCCATTGAAATAACAAAAGCCCAAAAAGAAATATGGTTAAAAGAACTTCCAGAATTACCTTCAAAGAAAAGAAATAAATACGTAAGTGAATTTGGTTTATCTGCATATGATGCAAGGGTGATTTCTGATGAAATTAATATGGCTAACTTTTTTGAAGAAACAGTAGCTAATGGTGCTGAGGCTAAACTAGCTTCAAATTGGGTAACAAGTGATATTGTGGGTTATTTAAAAGCAAATAAACTTAGTTTTAGTGACTTAAAACTTAGTCCTGAAAATCTTGCTGAAATGATTAATATGATCTCCAATAAAACTATAAGTGGAAAAATTGCAAAGGAAATTTTACCTGAACTAATTCAAAAAAATATTTCTCCAAAAAAATTAGTTGAAGAAAAAGGGTTGGCCATGATATCTGATTCTTCAAGTATTTTACCAATAATTGATCAACTTATATCTGAACATCCAGATGAGGTTCAAGCATTTAGAAATGGTAAAACTAAATTACTTGGTTTTTTTGTTGGTCAACTAATGAAAAGAACAAAAGGTAAAGCTGACCCTAAACTTGCAAATAAACTTCTTGCAGAAAAATTGAATAGCTAAAGCTTCAAAGAATTTCTATTATTGACTTTATCCATTTATTTTGATCATCTGAATTATCTAAAATAATGTCTGAAAATTTTCTTTTTTCTTCAAAACTTAATTGAAGATTTATGGAGGCATATGCTTCTTTTTCGCTAATTTTATCTCGTTTCATAAGTCTTTTTTTTTGTATTTCTCTAGGACATTGAACTAACCATATTTCAGTACAAATATCTTCAAATTTTGCTTCAAATAATAATGGAATAACCAATACTAAAGTTTGAGTATTTTTGTAATGACTGCATTCTTCTATCATTTTTTCTTTAATTAATGGGTGAAGTAGTTTTTCAATCCATTCTTTACTTTCTGAATGTTTAAAAATAATGTTCCTTAAAAGTCTTCTGTTTATTGCCCTTTCTGAATTGTTCTTATTATCAATAATTTTACTTCCAAAATAATCTAAAATTTTCTTATATCCATATGTGTTTGGTTTGATTAATTCTCTTGATAAATTATCTGCATCTAAAATTGGAATGTTTTTATGTTTTCTAATGTAATTAGTTATGGTTGTCTTCCCACTGGCAATACCTCCTGTTAAACCAATTCTTCTTTGGTTGTTTTTTGATTTTTGAAGAATATCCATATAATTAATAATAATCTAATTACCTGTTTCTTTAGTATTAAAGAGTAGTTAGTATGAATTAAAATACCAAAAAGTTTGAGCCAGTTAGATTCCAATTGGTCGTTTGTTGATGACAGTAAGGTAACACCCAAGGGGTTTCTTTTTGCTGGGATTTCGGCTGGATTAAAAGCTTCCAATAAAAAAGATTTAGCACTAATACTCGCTCCAGAAGGCAGTATTTTTAGTGGGATGTTTACCCAATCAATAGTTCGCGCTTCATGTGTGGATATTTGTGAGGAGAGAATTAAAAGAGCTTCGGGTTGTGTACGAGCAATACTAATTAATTCTGGTCAAGCCAATGCATGTACCGGAAATCTTGGACTTCAACATTTTCAAATTGCTACAGCAAAGATTGCGGAACTTTTAGGAATAAAGGAAGAAGAAGTTTTAATGTGCTCAACTGGTGTAATTGGTGTTCCTATACAAATAAATGATTTAGTAAAAAATTTACCGAATTTAATTCATGATTTAAAAGTTAATAATTTTCAAAATGCAGCAGAAGCAATTTTAACTACTGATTTGACTTTGAAAAAAGTTTTAATAGAGACGATTATTCAAGGTAGAAAAATAAAAATAGCAGGATTAGCAAAAGGATCAGGTATGATTTATCCCAATATGGCTACAATGCTCGCTTTCCTGACATGTGATGCAGGTATTGAGAAAGAAGAATGGGACAAAATGATTTCTATTGCTGTAAAAAAATCTTTTAACGCAATATCAGTTGATGGAGAGACAAGCACAAACGATTCTTTTGTTGGAATAAATGCAGGGAATAAAATTGATAAAAGATTTTTGCCAATTATTCAACAAGGAATTGACATAGTATGTCAAAACTTGGCAAGAAATATTGCTAGGGATGGAGAAGGGGCAAATTGTTTATTAGAAGTTTTAGTTCAAGGAACAAAAAACACTGATGATGCAATTATCGTTGCTAAATCTATATGTAATTCTGCATTGGTAAAAACTGCGATACATGGCTGTGATCCTAATTGGGGAAGAATCATTTCTGCTGCAGGTAATTCTGGCGTTAAATTCAATCTAAATGATGTTGACCTAAATATAGGTAACCATAAGATTTTGGAAAAGGGCAAGTTAAATCAATATGATTCCCAAAAAGTCACAGATTATATTAGGTCTAAAATGAAAGGTAGATATTTAGTAGATGATATTGTACAAATTATGATTAATCTAAACTCTGGCGAATCCAAAGGCACAGCTTGGGGATGTGATCTTTCTAAAAAGTATGTTGAAATAAATAGCGAATATACTACTTGAGTTTTAGTAAATCTAATGGTAAATATTCATTAATATAAAGGAACAATATTGTTAAAGTTCCAATTACAGAACCTATAAAACCTCCAAAGAAATTAACGAATAATCCAGATTTTGCAATTATTGTCTCTTTGTTTTTTTCTCTCTCGAAATCAGGCGCATCTACTACTTTTAAGCGCTGATTGGTTGTTGGTTGTTGTTGGTGTCGGATGAGGGCTTCGAAATCAGGCATGGAATTTGTGAGGCAATTGAACAATAAGCAGACCAGCCCGTCATTCGACGAGGATCTGATCTACCTAAATCGTCTACAGCTTCAAATACAAGATTACCCGAGGCTTCTGCTTTATCGAACGCTGAAAGTAAGGGTATAAATTTTTCAAAAACATATAAACCAAAATTCTCTAGAGCTGCTTTAGCTTGTTGAGCTGCTTTTTGTTGTCTAAAATCAACTTTTACTATCACTACTGCATGGTTAACTTTTAAGTCGCTTAATAAATTAGCTAGTTCAACAGTTAACTCTACTGATCTTGCTTTCGCAGTGGTAGGTAAGATTACTAAATCTGAACCATACGCTAAGTGTTTTAGTTCTTCTTGATCACTGCTAGCTTGTCCATCAGTTATTACGATTTCTGATGATCTTGATGCTTTAGCCGCTGAGCTGACTGGGAAAACTGGAAAAGGAAGATTACCTCTTGATGAGTATGCTAATGCTGATCTATTTTTGTCGGCATCGACTATGCAAACTTTTTTACCTTCAGAATGCCAAACACTTGCAAGGTGAATACTTGTGCAGGTCTTAGCCACTCCTCCTTTTTGGCCGCAAACAGTAATAAACAATTTTTTATTTTTATTTCTTTTACTTTGGAGAATAATTTCTTAATGTCAAGAGAAATTGATTCTTAATGCTTTAAAACTTATTTTTTTTGAAATATTTCTATGAGGTCAATTTTTTTCAGATAACCTTAGTAAAGTGCTTAATTTAAATAGGCTAGTGAAGAAAAGAATCGGACTAGGTACTTGGTCTTGGGGGAATAAGCTTTTTTGGAATTACAAATCTGCAAATGACGATGATTTACGTGAGACATATAATGAAGCATTGAAAAGAGGTTTTGATCTAATTGATACTGCAGATTCTTACGGTACTGGGAATCTTCAGGGTAGAAGTGAATCATTGATAGGCAAATTTTTACTAGATACTCCTTATGCCAAAAAGAAAAGAATTCAAATAGCAACTAAACTAGCACCTTATCCCTGGAGAATTGGTAATAAAGGTTTTAATAAACCATTTTTAAAAAGTTTAGAAAGGCTTAATAATAAATTAGACATAGTGCAATTGCATTGGTCAACTGCACAATATAATCCTATGCAGGAATTAGGACTGTTGAGTAATCTTTGCGATTTAAAAGATCAAGGGTTTGATTTTCAAATTGGTTTATCAAACATAGGTCCTAAAAGGTTGCAGAAATTAATTAATTTCTTGTCAATAAGAGATCAGAGGATAAAAAGTGTTCAGATACAGTTTTCTTTACTTGCTCCAGACTTACAAAAACAATATCAGGTACAAAAAATTTGTGTAGAAAATAATATTGATTTCTTTGCTTATAGTCCTCTATCATTTGGAATACTTTGTATTGATCCAGATAAAGAAGAAAATAGAGAAAGTAGTTTTATTCGAAATCTCTTATTTGAAAACTATAGAAAACCAACATATGAAATGCGGAGGTGTCTTAAAAGGATTGCGAATCAAAGATCAGTGTCACAAGCTCAAGTAGCAATTAATTGGTGTTGTTACCAAGGAACTATTCCACTTGTTGGAATGCGAAAAAAATCTCAAGTTATAGATGTATCGAATGTATTTAAGTGGAATTTAAATAAAGATGAATTTAATGTACTTCAGGATGTTTCAAAAAATTGTTTAAAAAAAATGCCTAAAAATCCCTTTTCAAGTGTTTAGGTAAATGTTTTAGTTAGATATCTTCTTATTTTTTTTTATTTGATAACTACTATTCCATAGTTCAGCAGGAAACTTTTCACCAGTGAATCTAATAACTTTAGGATTGAGATTTCTTAATAAGTCATTTAAGTTTTTATTAGAGAACATTTTAAAGGATTGGACTTTTTAATAAGATAAATTAATTTATAGCTAATCTTCTAAGTATTTATACTTATAAAATTAGAAAAATTCTTTTTAATACAGGCAATTGCAGCAATATTTACAAACTAAGAAATTATCTAATACAACTTCTTAGTTATTTAAAAAAGTGGAGTCCTTCCAGACTCCTCGTATCATTTGGTTGATAAGGCTGATATAACCCCATCTCCTTAAAGATCAAGCAGCAACTGGTGCTGTTTGACGGGAGAAACTAACGATTTTGTTAGCGTTTGTGTTTTTGCTCTAACCGAGCCGGCTTCAGTCACCTTCCTTATGCCCCGTCGAAACCATTACAACCCCAAAAAGTGGAGTTGAGCGGAATCGAACCGCTGTCCGAAACATCGGTTGAGATCACCTAGTCCAATTGGACATTTATATTCTGACAGGCAAAATGAGTATTGAATAGTTTTTTTATTAAGTTTTTATCGTATATGAATGTAGTTGCATCAGTTCCAGAGGGCCTAGAGAAATATTTGGCTGAAGAAATTTCAAATTTAGGTGGGTTGAATATTAATACTTTTAAAAGATTTATTAATTTTGAATGTGATTATGCCACTTTTTACAGAGTTCATTTCTATTCCAGATTAGCTTTTCGTTTTTATAGAGAAATTGCAAGTTTTAAATGCTATGACAAGCAATCTTTATATGAGGGGGTTAGAGATTCATTGGATTGGTTAGATTGGTTACATTATGAAAAAACGTTTAATGTTCAAGTAACTGGGAGAACATCTTCTTTAAGTCATACACATTTTACTGCTCTTGAAGTTAAAAATTCTATCACTGATTTGCAACAGGCAGCTTGGAATAAAAGATCAAATATTTCTTTAGATAATCCTGATTTTATAATTCATCTTCATTTAAATAATAATAAAGCTATTATCAGTCTTCAAAGTAGTGTGGAAAGCTTACACAAACGAGGATATAGACCCGCAGTTGGAAATGCACCATTAAAAGAAAATTTAGCTTCTGGATTGTTAAATATGACTCAATGGAATGGTAAAGTTCCTTTAATTGATATTATGTGCGGCTCAGGAACTTTTTTAATTGAGGCTGTTAACCAATTTCTTGAAGTCCCTATAAATATTGATCAAGTTTATCTCTTTGAGAATTGGTTGGACTTCCGAACAGATATTTATCTTGATGAAAAAAATAAAGCAAAAAATAAAATTATAAATTATAAAAAATTACCAAAAATTCTAGGCTGCGAAATTAATAAAAAGGTTTTTGAGCAGGCTAAAGTAAACACATCATTGGCAGGCCTCGAAAATTATATTGAACTTATAAATAAAGACTTTTTAGAACTCCAATTAAAATTTACACCTGGGATAATTATATGTAATCCTCCTTATGGCAAAAAATTGGGCAATGAAAATGAATTAATTTGTTTATATGAACAAATGGGGATTTTCCTGAAGAATAACTTTTCAGGTTGGGAATTTTGGCTGCTAAGTGGAAATCCAAAACTAACAAAATATTTAAAAATGAAATCTTCATTGAAAATTCCTATTAGTAATGGCGGTATTGATTGCAGATGGATAAAGTATTTAATAAGGTAATTTATTTTTTGCCTAAGACAGCCTTTGTTGTCTTGCCTAATCCCTCCAATGTTTGAGGAAGATAAGGCCCTTTGGCTAATTTTCCTCCAAGCTTCAAACTTAAGCCTGCAAGAAATAAATCGATAAATATTATGAGTAATAAATTATATTCAGTATTCCAGTTATTATATCTTGTTAGAAAAAGATAAAAAATAATATGGATGAAAATTAGAACTAATAATAGTAATGTGCTTCCAATTGCCAAAAATATTCCACCACTAATTAATCTTCTTTTTTCTCTATCTACTTCTTGAAGAGCTATTCTCACATGCAGATCCATCACTGAACTTGCGATAGCTGAAATTCTTGAAGCGGTATTTGCAAAGTTTTTATTTTTTGGTTTTTCCATATTATTTTCTGCCACTATTTAGAAGAGTTCCTATTAATAAACCAATACCAGCAGCAATAGCAATGGATAATATTGGTTTTTTTCTAATTGGACTTTCTATTTTTGGTCTAAGTGTATTGTTAAGTTCCTCTAATAACTCTTCTAATTGACTTTCGATAGGCTCAATTCTTTCTGATATCTCCCAATTGTTTTCTCGGATTGAATCAATGATTTCAAATAGTTGGCGTTTTATTCCAATTGCTGAGGTTCCGCTATGGTTCGCTATTACTTCAACTAAATCATCAATACTCCCTTTTGTGGTTTCAAGGGTTTGCTGAGCAATGGTAGGCCATTTTTCTTTTATTAAAGGTATTAAACTGTCAATTTTTTCAAGCAACCATTTCTCTGAAATAACTTCTTGTTTAGGAAGTTCAGAGTTATCTTCTTTTTCTTCTAATTCTTTGGGAGGATGGTAAGTCTCCATTATTTAAACTTATTTATTTTAAGATTAGACCCTATTTTCTTAATTTGGAACCCTTATCTAAAGATTTGTGCGATTTAAATAAAATAAAAACATATAAAAGTTTATTTACATTTTATTCATCTACTCTGTTCTGCAAGAAGGTTTTGTTAAGCTATTACTGAATTTATTAAATGAGTTTAAATTTCATCATGGATATCACATTTGCATCATTAATTTTTGCATCTCGCACAATCCCTACAGATATTGGATTAGTAGCGGCAGCTATAGCTGGAGCTGGAAGTTTGCTATTCATTGCTTTAAGATTTGTCCCTGATGCAAGTAATTAAATAACAGGAACAAACTTAAATAAAATATATTTTTATCTCAACTTTGTTTTGAAAATAGATTCGATTTATTTATTAACTAGATAATGAATAAATGGGCTTTGCTTGAGCATAAAGTTTATTCTGCTAAATCTTTTGATATTCATTATGATTTTCTTGTTGAAAATGGAATGGATTGTTTGACTTGGAAATTTTTAAAACTACCTTTATTAAATCAATCTTCTATAGAAATTTTTAAACAGCCAAATCATAGACTTGTTTGGCTATCTAGGTTGGAATATGAACTTTCTGGGAATCGAGGCTTCGTAAAAAGAATCGATCATGGATTATTTAAAAACGTTTCTGATAAATTGGACTCTGAATGTTTTCGATTCATTTTGGACGGTGAAAGTCTTTATGGTTTGTTTGAAATTTCGGGTAATTTTTGTAGATTAAGGAAAAATAATTAATATTCATTTATAAATAATCGTAATATTTCTATTGAGAATTTTTGTAAATTAGTTATTCTTATTTAGCTATTGAGACTTGAGATTGGTACATATCAATCAGGTCGAATTTGAAAATTTTAAATCTTTTGGGGGAAGTGTAAAAATTCCTCTTGAAGAAGGTTTTACAGTGGTTACAGGGCCTAACGGTTCTGGGAAAAGTAATATTTTAGATGGAATTTTGTTCTGTTTAGGTTTAGCTAATAGTAGAGGGATGAGGGCAGAAAGATTACCAGATCTAATAAATAACTCAAAAGTTAAAGAGGGTAAGTCATCTGAAACATTTGTATCGGTAAAATTTAATATTCAAGATTGGTCTCCCAGAGAAGACCTACCGCCATTGGAACTAGAAGAAGAAGAAATTGCTCTCAATAAGGGTCAAAAAGAATGGGTAGTTTCTAGAAAATTAAGGCTTATGCCTGGTGGTTCTTATGCTTCGACTTATACTTCTGATGGAAAACAATGTACCTTGCAACAAATACAGAGAATATTAAGAGATATTAGTGTTGATCCTGAGGGCAGCAATGTTGTTATGCAGGGTGATGTTACAAGAATAGTATCAATGAATAATAAGGAGAGGAGAAATCTTATTGATGAATTAGCAGGAGTTGCACTTTTTGATACAAGAATAGAACAAACTAATGAAAAATTAAATGACGTTTTCGAAAGACAAGAAAGGTGTGAAATTTTAGAAAATGAATTGCAATCTAGTAAAAATAAGCTTGAAAAAGAATGTGAAAAAGCAAGGCGATATAAAGAGTTAAAGGCAAAACTGCTTCAAATATTGGAATTAGAGAAAGTGCTTATTTTTGATAAGCAAGTTAAGCATGTTGAATCTATAGAGAAAAAAGAAACTGAAATTGAAAAAAATAAAATATTATTTAATGAACAAAAAGAATCTATTAATAAAGAAATATCAGTCTTAGAAGGTGCTTTGAAAATTCTCGTTGCGGAGCTTAAGGAAAAAGGAGAGGATAAATTGATAAAAGTGAATTCTGATATTGGAAGTATTAATTCTAGCTTGAGAGAACTTGATAGGATATCAAGTTTGAATAAAGAAGAGGGAATTAAATTACAAAAGCAGAGAGATGAAATTGCAATATCTAAGAGGAATATCGAGTCAGAAAAAATGAGACAAGAAAATTTTGATGATAATTTTTTAAATCAATTGAACTTGCAAATTGATGATCTCACACTAAAACATAAATTATCCAGAAAAAAACTTTCTGATGCAGCCGGAGAATCTGGAGAATTCTCAAAACAAAGTATCAAATTAAATGCTGAGCTTGAAAGTTTAAAAAATAAAATTAATCCTTTGGAAATAAAAAAAAGGAAAGTTGAAGAAGAAACGATTCAAAATAATATTCAAAAAGATGCAATATCTTCTCAGATGGACTCTCTAGTTTTAGAAAAGCAGAAACTTTTCGAGGGAAATCAAATAAAAAAAGATACATCCGACATAAATAAAAATAACTTGGCAAGTAATAACTCGGAAATTAATTCTTTAAAAAATGAAATTGATTTATTAAATAAAACTAAAATAAGGCTAAACAATGAGCAATTAAGGCTTGAAAAGGATTTATCTAGATTTGAAAGTAGAAAGGAAGCTTTAAATGAATCCAGAGGTTCATACGCTCTCAGAATTCTTTTAGAAGCAGGTTTAGAGGGTATACATGGTTATGTAGCTCAACTTGGAGAGGTCAGTGAGAAAAATAGATATGCATTAGAAATTGCCGCTGGAAATAGACTTGGACAAATTGTTGTTGACAATGATCATATTGCAGCAAAAGCAATTGAAATTCTGAAAAAGAAGAAAGCGGGAAGATTAACTTTTTTACCTTTAAATAGAATTAAAAGTCAAAAGAAGAATTATGCAATTTCAAGATTTGAAAATAATAGAGAGTCTGGATTTATTGATAAAGCCATTAATCTAATTACTTTTGATGAAGTTTATTCAGATGTTTTTAGATATGTTTTTGGAGATACTTTGGTATTTTCAGACTTAGCCTCAGCTAGGTTATCTAAACAGAAAAATAGGTTAGTTACTTTAAGTGGTGAATTATTAGAAGCAAGTGGAGCTATTACAGGCGGCAGCAAGTTAAATAAAGATTTAGCTTATAGATTTGGAATTAATAATGATATTGATGATTCTAGCCCTATAAAAGAAAGATTATTGGTTATTGAAGAAGCTTTAAAAGAGTCAAATAATGATTTGATCATGAAAAATAATAGACTCAATAAATTAAATTCTAACCGAAGTCAAATAATTGAGGATTGTGCTTCATTCAACAAAGAAATTGAAGTAAATAAAAATTCTCTTGAAGTTGTCATGAAAAGAATTGAGGATTTTAAATCTAGTTTAAATAAACTTGATAGTGCTAATAAGTTATTGGTTAAGGAGTTACATCGTTTAAAAATTGAATTGAAGCCTCATCATGAGAAGTTTGATCAATTGCAAATCATTCTTAAGGAGAATTATGAAAGAAATCAAAAATCATCATTAATAGCTTTTAATAACGATTTTAATAATCTTGATAATAAACTTGAATTACTTATTAAGGAGAGAGATATATTACTAGATAAGAAGAATCAATTTGCTTTAAATAAAGAGCGTATCAATAATTCATTCAAAATTACATTATTACAAGAAAAAAACTTGCAGGAATCTATCAAAGAACTTGCAATTGCTCATAGTGAATGGATAGAAAAAAGAGATAAATTTAAAAAAGAGCTTTTAGTTCTCGATAATCAAAAAAATTCCCTAGAGAAGGATTTAGGTTTATTGAGAAGGAAAAGAGATGAATTAAACTCTTCAATTTCAAATAAAAGGCAAGAATATAATAACTATCTATTGAAGCTTGAATATCTTGAAAGGGATATGCACTCTCTTAAAGAAGAGATGAGGAGCGAGAAAATAAAATTAGAAAATTATAAAAAAGATCTACCTAATCCTTCTCCAAAGTTTGGAGAATATGAAGGGAAGACTCTTGAATCTTTGCAATCAGAAATCTCGATCTTAAATGCAAAACTACAAAGTTTAGAACCTGTTAATATGTTGGCTCTTGATGAATTAGAAGAATTAATTGAGAGATTAAATGGTTTACGAGAAAAATTAGAAATTCTATCTAATGAAAGATCTGAATTATTGCTGAGAATAGAAACTGTATCTACTATGCGTCAGGAGGCTTTTATGCAAGCATTTGTAGAAGTTGATAAACACTTTAGAGAAATTTTTGCAAATTTATCTGACGGAGATGGTTTCCTTCAACTTGAAAATCCAAATTCTCCTTTGGAAGGAGGATTAACTTTAGTAGCTCACCCTAAGGGCAAAAATGTCAGAAGATTAGCCTCTATGTCAGGTGGTGAAAAATCATTAACTGCTTTAAGTTTTTTATTTGCTTTGCAACAGTATAAACCTTCCCCTTTTTATGCATTAGATGAAGTTGATAGTTTTTTAGATGGTATAAATGTTGAAAGGCTGTCAAAATTAATATCTAATCAGTCATCAAATGCTCAATTTATAGTCGTAAGTCATAGAAGGCCTATGATTAGTGCGTCTGAACGAACAATTGGTGTTGCTCAAGCAAGAGGTGCTAATACTCAAGTTGTTGGGTTACCAAATGCTGCATAAACACACTTTTTTAAATTTATACGTCAGAATAATAAAAAGTTATTTATGAGTTTGTCTAACACATCTGCAAATAATAATCGTTCAAATTCTGTTCCTAGCGAACGGTTATGGTTAAGGTCAGAATTGATGGGAACACAAGTTATCACTACTGACACTGGGAGACGGTTAGGTGTAGTTGGCGAAGTTGTTGTTGATATTGATAGAAGAGAGGTGGTCGCTTTGGGACTTAGAGATAATCCACTTACAAGATTTTTACCAGGCTTACCAAAATGGATGCCCTTAGAAAGTATAAAGCAAGTTGGAGATGTCATTTTAGTCGACTCCCTAGATTCATTGAGTGAAGGTTTTTCTCCAGAAAGATATGTAAAGGTAATTAATTGTCAGGTCATTACAGAATCTGGACAACTTTTAGGAAGAGTTCTTGGGTTTTCTTTTGATATCGAGACTGGGGATTTGATCTCTCTTGTCATGGGTGCAGTTGGTGTTCCGCTTTTAGGTGAGGGAGTTTTAAGTACTTGGGAAATTCCTGTAGAAGAAATAGTAAGTAGTGGTACGGATAGGATTATTGTTTACGAGGGCGCTGAAGAGAAATTGAACCAATTAAGTAGTGGTCTACTTGAGAAACTTGGAGTAGGAGGTTCTTCATGGGATGAAAGGGAATCAAATGGATACGCTGCAAATCTTGTGCCAGTTGAAAATCAGTTATTGTCTGGTTCTGAATCAGAACAACAAAACAATTTGGTTGAAGAATATGAAGAACAAGCTGTTGAACAAGATGATTATGAAGATGATTATG
>QCLW01000022.1 GCA_003214235.1 Prochlorococcus sp. AG-418-F16 | reverse complement strand
AACAATTTGATCCAACTTTACTAGACCCTTTACTGAGAGATTTAATGGGAGAGCCTGGAATAATACCTGATAGAGAAAGAAGCCAAGGTTCTGGAGTTATTATTAATGAGAATGGTTTAGTTCTTACAAATGCTCATGTTGTAGAAAGAGTTGATGATGTTTCAGTAACTTTGGCAGATGGAACTATTTGCGATGGTCAAGTTTTAGGAACGGATGCTGTCACTGACCTAGCTTTAGTAAAAATAAAGGAATCTAATTATTCTAGTTTTGCTCCACTTGGAAATTCTGAGGATCTTGAAGTCGGAGATTGGGCAATAGCTTTAGGTACTCCCTATGGTTTAGAAAAAACAGTTACCTTAGGTATAGTAAGTAGCCTACATAGGGATATTAATAGTCTAGGATTCTCAGATAAAAGGCTTGACCTTATTCAGACTGATGCGGCAATAAACCCGGGAAATTCTGGCGGACCACTTATTAATTCAAACGGTGAGGTAATAGGAATTAATACTTTGGTCAGAAGTGGTCCTGGAGCTGGTTTAGGTTTCGCAATCCCTATTAATTTAGCTAAAAATATTTCTGATCAGCTTCTTAAAAATGGAGAAGTTATTCATCCATATTTAGGTGTACAGTTGATTTCTTTGAATCCTAAAATTGCTAAAGAACATAACCAAGACCCTAATTCAATAGTACAATTACCTGAACGAAATGGAGCTTTAATTCAATCAGTTATACCTAATAGTCCTGCTGAAAAAGCCGGTTTAAGAAGAGGTGACTTGGTTATAGCAGCCGAAAATATTTCTATCAAAGAACCTAAAGCTCTTCTAGATGAAGTAGAAAAATCTCAGATAGGCAAGGTTTTTCTCCTAGATGTTTTAAGAGATAATAAAGAGATACAGATCAATATCAAACCAGAACCTCTCCCAGGTTTGACATAAATCACCCATTGAAATTTAATTATCTATAAACATTAAAAGAAAAGATTTTGGATTCACAAACTCAAATGAAACAAATAGTTGCTGATGCAGCTGTTAAGGAAGTCAAGAGTGAAATGATACTCGGATTAGGATCTGGATCTACAGCTGCGCTTATGATAAAAAGCCTTGCTAATGAAATTCGTTCTGGAAAATTGGAAAATATAAGAGCTGTTGCAACTTCCTTTCAGTCAGAAGTTTTAGCACTAGAACTCGATATCCCGCTTATTGATTTAGCTTCTGTATCTCAAATCGATTTAGCTATTGATGGCGCAGATGAAGTTGATCCAGGATTTCAACTAATAAAAGGGGGAGGAGCATGCCATGTTAGAGAAAAGTTAGTTGCTTCAAAAGCTAATCAATTATTGATTGTTGTTGACCAGACTAAACTGGTACAAAATTTAAATCAATCTTTTCCTTTACCTGTAGAAGTCCTTCCAAATGCTTGGAAGCAAGTTCAGGATGTTATCTCAGAAATGAATGGCAGATCTACTCTAAGAATGGCTACAAAAAAAGCTGGACCTGTTGTTACTGACCAGGGAAACTTAATCTTAGATGTATTGTTTAATGATGGTATTAAGAATCCAAAAGATATTGAAATGAGTATTAATAATATTCCAGGAGTATTAGAAAACGGATTATTTATAGATCTGACAGACAAAGTATTGGTTGGTAAAATTGAAAACAACATTCCAGTTGTTTACACTCCTTCAAAAGTTGGGTAATCTTTAAATCTTATTTCTACTGAATTAGCGTGGCTATATAAGCCTTCACTTTTAGCAAGGTTAATAATATCAAGACTGTTAACTTTTAAACTTTCTTCATTAAATTCTATTATTGAAGTGTTTTTCATGAAAGTTTCAACTCCTAAAGAACCGCTAAATCTGGAATTGCCTGATGTAGGCAAAGTATGATTTGGTCCAGCTAGGTAATCTCCCACAGCTTCCGGCGTCCATTTTCCTAAAAATATCGCTCCTGCATTATCTATATCTCCAAGAATCTTTTTTGGATTAAAAACCAAAATTTCTAAGTGCTCTGGAGCAAAGTTATTGCTTAGTTCAATACATGATTCATGATTTTCGCAAATAACAATTAATCCCCAATTTTTTATTGATTGCATACAAATTTCTTTTCTTGGATGATTATCTATTCTTTTATAAATTTCTTCTAAAACTTCTTTAGCCTGGTCCTTTGATGTAGTTAGAAGTATTGAAGAAGCTAAAGGGTCATGCTCTGCTTGTGCTAGTAAATCAGATGCTATATGTGTGCTTTGAGCTGTTTCATCTGCAATGATTAATATTTCGCTTGGACCAGCTAAGGAGTCTATTCCTGTAGAGCCATAAATTAGTTTTTTAGCTGTAGTTACATAGATATTCCCTGGACCTGAAATAACATCAACTTTATCGATTTGATTTGTGCCATATGCTAAAGCACCAATTGCTTGAGCTCCTCCAATTCTAAAAACTTTATTAATTCCCGATAAGTGAGCTGCAGCTAAAACTGTTTTATTTATTTTCCCTTCATTATTTCCAGGAGATACCATTATAATTTCTTTTACTCCCGCTACTTTTGCAGGTATAGCATTCATTAATACAGTACTTGGATAAGCAGCTCTTCCTCCAGGGATATAAATTCCTGCTTTTTTTACTGGTCTCCATCTCCTTTGGACAGTATCACCATGCTCACCTTCTATAGTGAAAGATGATGGGATCTCTTTTTGATGGAATTTTTTAATTCTTTTATGGGCTATCTCGAGTGAGTGCTTTAAATTGCTATCGATTTCATCCCATGCATTCTTTAGATACTTCTCGCTGACTTGCATAGGGTTAGGGTTAAATCCATCAAACTTTTTTGTATATTTTTCTACAGCTATATCGCCATAAGTTTTTACCTCTTGAAGAATTTCATTAACTATTTCATTTACCTTGTTATTATTTTCTGAATTAGTTCGATTAGAAATCCTTTGCAATTCTTCAAAAGCGTCTTTTTTATTATTTATGATCTTCATGTTCTTTATTTTTGCAAATTAAAAGGCTTCAACCAAATTTATTAATCTATTTAAATTATATACGATTGATTATTAGTCGATTTGTTTGTTATGATATTAATCTTCTACTTACCTACTCTCTGTGGCAAATAACAAATCAGCAAAAAAGAGAATCCAAATTGCCGAAAGAAATCGTTTAATAAATAAATCATACAAATCTACAGTGAGAACTTTGACTAAGAAGACCCTAGAAAATTGCGAAAAATATAAGAAAGACCCTAATGAAGATAATAAAGATTTACTAAAAACAAGTCTTAATAAAGCTTTCAGTTTAATTGATAAAGCAGTTAAAAAAAATGTTTTACATAAGAATAACGGGGCCAATAAAAAATCAAAAATTAACAAATTTGTAAAAGCTACTCTCACTTCAAAGTAAAAAGGACAGGTCATAATTATGAGCGATATTGAACTCATAGATTCTCACTGTCATTTAATATTCGAAAATTTTGAAAAAGATCTGGAAGAAGTTGTTCTAAGATTGCGATCAAGAGGTGTAAAAAAATTAGTTCATGCTTGTTGTGAATTGTCAGAAATTCCTAAGTTAAAAAAAATATCCCATAAATTTAATGAAATTTATTATTCAGTAGGTTTGCATCCTCTTGAAGCAAAAAAATGGGAACTAACTTCCAAATCTCTTTTGAGAAAGTCAGCTAAAGAAGATAAAAGAGTTGTAGCTATTGGGGAATTAGGTCTGGATTTATTTAAAAGTGAAGATAAAACTGAGCAAATTGATGCTCTTATTCCTCAAATGGAGTTAGCTTACGAAATTGAATTGCCTGTAATTATCCATTGCAGAGATGCCGCAAATGAAATGATCGAGATTTGTAATGACCTTTCCAAACGGGGTAAATGCCCTAAAGGTGTACTGCATTGCTGGACAGGAACCCCAAAAGAAATGAAGCAATTCTTGGACCTTGGTTTCTATATCAGTTTTAGTGGAATAGTGACTTTTCCAAAAGCATATGAAATTCATGAGTGTGCCAAAATAGTTCCTAGTGATAAATACTTAATTGAAACTGACTCACCCTTTTTGGCACCTGTCCCCCACAGGGGTAAAAGAAATGAGCCTGCATTTGTTGAAAACGTTGCAAATTTCATGGCAGATTTAAGATCTACGGAATTAATTACTATCGCTAAAGAGTCATCCAAGAATGCTGAAGATTTGTTTAAATTTGACTTGTTAAGTTGACACGACAGCTGCTAGTATTAGGAATTACTGGAAATTTTTTTTAATTTTTTTAGTATTAACTTTCTAAGTTAATGGTTCTGGGGCCATTAAGCTCAATTTTATAGTTTTTATTAAATTGAATTTTTTGTTGAAATCGAGATTTAATTTTGATTTCATACTAAGAGGAAAGTTAAACAACTAAATATTGATTAGATTTTAAGTAAATAGTAAATCTCACAAAATCGCAGGTTTTCTTGGATGAGCAGTAGCGCTTTACAGGTAGCAAAAACAGCTACTTATCTACCAGATTTAGTTGAAGTACAAAGAGCAAGCTTTAAATGGTTTTTGGAAAAGGGTTTAATAGAGGAATTACAAAATTTTTCTCCCATTTCTGATTACACAGGTAAATTAGAATTACATTTTATCGGTGAAGAGTACAGGTTAAAAAGACCTAGACATGATGTTGAGGAAGCAAAGAGAAGAGATGCAACATTTGCCTCTCAAATGTATGTAACTTGTAGATTAATTAATAAAGAGACAGGGGAAATTAAAGAACAAGAAGTATTTATTGGTGAATTACCATTAATGACTGAAAGAGGAACTTTCATCATTAATGGTGCCGAAAGAGTAATCGTTAATCAAATTGTTCGAAGTCCAGGAGTATATTTCAAAGATGAACAGGATAAAAATGGTCGAAGAACTTATAACGCGAGCATGATCCCTAATAGGGGTGCATGGTTAAAATTCGAGACTGACAAAAATAATTTACTTTATGTAAGGGTTGATAAAACTAGAAAAATTAATGCTCATGTTCTTATGAGAGCTATGGGTCTTTCTGATAATGATGTGGTCGATAAACTTAGGCATCCTGAGTTCTATCAAAACTCAATTGATTCTGCTAATGACGAGGGCATAAATTCAGAAGATCAAGCCTTACTAGAGCTCTACAAGAAGCTTCGTCCTGGTGAACCCCCCTCCGTTTCTGGTGGACAACAGCTATTACACAGTAGATTTTTTGATCCCAAAAGATATGATTTAGGACGAGTTGGTAGATACAAAATAAATAAAAAATTGAGGCTTACAGTACCGGATGATGTGAGAACACTTACCCATGAAGATGTTCTCTCTACAATCGATTATCTAATTAACCTAGAATTGGATATCGGTGGTGCGAGTTTGGATGACATTGACCACCTTGGAAATCGAAGGGTTAGATCTGTAGGAGAACTTCTTCAAAATCAAGTAAGGGTTGGTCTTAACCGTTTAGAGAGAATTATCAAGGAAAGAATGACTGTTGGAGAAACAGATTCTCTTACTCCCGCTCAATTAGTCAATCCTAAACCTTTGGTTGCTGCTATCAAAGAGTTTTTTGGCTCCAGTCAATTGAGTCAATTTATGGATCAAACTAATCCTCTTGCTGAACTAACACATAAAAGAAGAATCTCGGCATTAGGTCCTGGAGGTTTAACACGAGAAAGAGCAGGTTTTGCGGTAAGAGATATTCACCCTTCACATTATGGAAGATTATGTCCTATCGAGACTCCTGAAGGACCTAATGCAGGACTTATAAACTCTTTAGCTACCCACGCAAGAGTAAATGAGTATGGTTTTATTGAAACTCCTTTTTGGGAAGTTAATAACGGTAGAGTTAATAAAGAAGGTAATCCTGTATATCTTTCTGCTGATTTAGAAGATGAGTGCAGGGTGGCTCCAGGAGATGTAGCAACTGACAAGGATGGAAATATCATTGCAAATCTCATACCAGTAAGATATAGACAAGATTTTGAAAAAGTACCTCCTCATCAAGTTGATTATGTTCAGCTTTCTCCCGTTCAAGTGATTTCAGTTGCGACTTCACTAATTCCTTTTTTGGAACATGATGATGCAAACAGAGCTCTTATGGGATCTAATATGCAACGCCAAGCAGTTCCATTGCTAAGACCGGAACGTCCTTTAGTTGGGACAGGTTTAGAATCTCAAGTTGCTAGAGACTCAGGGATGGTTCCGATTACAAAAGTGAATGGGAAAGTATCTTATGTAGACGCTAATGAGATTGTTGTTAAAGATGAGGATGGAAATGAACATTTTCATTATCTTCAAAAATATCAAAGATCTAATCAAGATACTTGTCTCAACCAAAGACCTATAGTAAATATTGGCGATCGAGTTATATCGGGACAGGTCTTAGCAGATGGATCAGCATGTGAAGGAGGGGAAATAGCATTAGGCCAGAATGTTTTAATTGCATATATGCCATGGGAGGGCTACAACTACGAAGATGCAATTCTCGTAAGTGAGAGGATGGTAACTGATGATTTGTATACTTCTGTACATATTGAAAAATATGAAATTGAGGCAAGACAAACAAAGTTAGGACCTGAAGAAATCACAAGAGAGATTCCCAATATCTCTGAAGAAAGCTTGAATAATCTTGATGAAATGGGAATAATTAGGACTGGTGCTTTTGTCGAGAGTGGAGATATTCTTGTAGGAAAAGTTACTCCAAAAGGGGAATCAGACCAACCACCTGAAGAAAAACTTTTGAGAGCTATTTTCGGTGAAAAGGCTCGAGATGTTAGAGACAACTCTCTGAGGGTGCCTAAGACTGAAAAGGGAAGGGTTTTGGATGTTCGAATTTATACTAGAGAACAAGGTGATGAGTTACCTCCAGGTGCAAATATGGTTGTTAGAGTTTATGTCGCTCAGAGAAGGAAAATTCAAGTAGGCGATAAAATGGCGGGAAGGCATGGTAATAAAGGAATTATCAGCAGAATCTTACCAAGAGAAGATATGCCTTATTTGCCTGATGGAACGCCTGTAGACATAGTTCTTAATCCTCTAGGAGTTCCAAGTAGGATGAATGTAGGGCAAGTTTTTGAATTATTGATGGGCTGGGCAGCCTCTAACTTAAATTGCAGGGTTAAAGTCGTCCCATTTGATGAAATGTATGGTGCTGAAAAATCACATCAGACTGTTCAAGCATTTTTAGAGGAGGCTTCAAAGCAGCCAGGTAAAGCATGGGTTTATAATCCTGAAGATCCTGGAAAGTTATTACTCAAAGATGGTAGAACAGGGGAACCTTTTGATCAGCCAGTTGCGGTTGGTTACTCTCACTTTCTTAAGTTAGTACATTTGGTTGATGACAAAATTCATGCTAGGTCTACTGGGCCTTACTCTTTGGTTACACAACAACCTTTGGGTGGTAAAGCTCAGCAAGGTGGACAAAGGCTTGGAGAAATGGAAGTATGGGCTCTTGAAGCTTATGGAGCAGCATATACTCTTCAAGAACTATTAACAGTTAAATCTGATGATATGCAAGGCAGAAATGAAGCCCTCAATGCAATCGTCAAAGGTAAACCAATACCTAGACCTGGTACTCCCGAGTCGTTTAAAGTTCTTATGAGAGAATTACAATCTCTAGGCTTAGATATTGGGGTTTATACAGACGAAGGGAAAGAGGTGGATTTAATGCAAGATATAAATCCAAGAAGGAATACTCCATCAAGGCCCACTTACGAATCACTTGGAACCTCTGAATATGAAGAAGATTAAATATTCAATTAAAAACCTTTAATTTAAATTTCCCAACGATGACAAACAGCAACTTAAGAACTGAAAATCATTTTGATTATGTCAAAATTTCGATAGCTTCTCCACAACGAATAATGGATTGGGGACAGAGGACATTACCTAATGGACAAGTGGTGGGTGAAGTTACGAAACCTGAAACTATTAATTACAGGACACTTAAACCAGAAATGGATGGATTGTTTTGTGAAAAGATTTTTGGGCCCTCTAAAGATTGGGAATGCCATTGTGGTAAGTACAAAAGAGTTAGACACAGAGGTATTGTTTGTGAGAGATGTGGTGTTGAAGTAACTGAAAGTAGAGTTCGAAGACATAGGATGGGGTATATAAAACTTGCTGCCCCAGTTTCCCATGTTTGGTATTTGAAAGGCATTCCTAGTTACGTTGCGATTCTTTTGGATATTCCACTAAGAGATGTAGAACAAATAGTTTATTTTAATTGTTATGTTGTTTTAGACTCAGGAGATCATAAAGAACTCAAATATAAGCAATTACTCACTGAGGATGAATGGCTAGAAATTGAAGATGAAATCTATGCTGAAGATTCAACAATTGAAAATGAACCTTTAGTTGGAATTGGTGCTGAGGCCCTGAAGCAATTACTTGAGGATCTTGATTTAAATCAAGTTGCTGAGGAACTAAGAGAAGAAATTACAAATAGTAAGGGGCAGAAAAGGGCAAAACTTATAAAAAGGATAAGAGTTATTGATAATTTTATTGCAACTAATGCAAAACCAGAATGGATGGTCTTAGATGCGATTCCCGTTATACCTCCAGATCTTAGACCTATGGTTCAGCTTGATGGGGGAAGATTTGCAACTTCTGATCTAAATGATCTTTATAGAAGAGTTATAAATAGAAATAATAGACTAGCTAGGCTTCAAGAAATTTTAGCTCCTGAAATTATCGTAAGAAATGAAAAAAGAATGCTTCAGGAGGCCGTTGATGCTCTTATAGATAATGGTAGGAGGGGAAGAACTGTTGTTGGAGCAAACAATAGACCTCTCAAGTCTCTTAGTGACATCATTGAAGGAAAACAAGGAAGATTTAGACAGAATCTTCTCGGTAAGCGTGTTGATTATTCAGGAAGATCTGTAATAGTTGTGGGGCCCAAATTAAAAATGCATCAGTGTGGTCTCCCAAAGGAAATGGCGATTGAACTTTTTCAACCTTTTGTAATCCATAGATTAATACGCCAAAATATTGTGAATAATATTAAAGCTGCAAAAAAATTAATACAAAAAGCTGATGATGAAGTTATGCAGGTGCTTCAGGAAGTTATCGAAGGTCATCCAATTCTTTTAAATAGAGCACCTACACTGCATCGTTTAGGAATTCAAGCTTTCGAACCAAAATTAGTTGGAGGTAGAGCAATACAACTTCATCCTTTAGTTTGTCCTGCATTTAATGCTGACTTTGATGGAGATCAAATGGCTGTTCATGTTCCTTTGGCTTTAGAGGCACAAACTGAAGCACGCATGCTCATGTTGGCTAGTAATAATATTCTCTCTCCTGCTACTGGGGAACCAATTGTTACTCCATCACAAGATATGGTTTTGGGATCTTATTATCTGACGGCTTTGCAGCCCAATTATCAGAAACCGGCTTTTGGGAATAATAAAAAAACTTATGCTTCACTAGAAGATGTCATTTTTGCTTTTGAAGATAAAAGACTCAGCTTACATGAATGGGTATGGGTTAGATTTAATGGGGAAGTTGAAGATGAAGACGAAATGAGTAATCCACAAAAAACAAAAGAGCTTGACGATGGCTCACGAATAGAAATGTGGAATTTAAGAAGAGACAGATTTGACTCTCAGAATAATTTAATAAGTAGATTTGTTTTGACTACTGTCGGGAGAGTAGTTATGAACTATACCATCATTGATTCTGTATCTATAACGTAATCTTTAAAAACTCTTTTTCTTTCATTTAAAAATCATGACATCATCTAAACCAAAAAAAACTTCCAAAGTACGTAAAACCACTAAAAACTCAAAAAAAGATAATCCAGTTAGAATGCCTGCTTTAGCTAAAACGCCGCCATCATTCAAGAATAAAGTTGTTGATAAGAAAGCCTTAAAAAATTTAGTCTCTTGGGCTTATAAAACTCATGGAACTGCTATAACTGCAGCCATGGCTGATAACTTAAAGGACTTAGGATTTAAATATGCTACTCAAGCTGCTGTTTCTATTTCAGTAGATGACTTAAAAGTTCCTGAAGCTAAGCAAGATTTGATAGGACAAGCTGAAGAGCAGATATCTGCTACTGAAGAATGTTACAGACTTGGTGAAATTACAGAAGTTGAGAGACATACAAAAGTTATTGATACGTGGACTGAAACAAATGAGAGATTAGTTGATGCTGTTAAAAATAATTTCAATCAAAATGATCCTCTAAATTCCGTTTGGATGATGGCTAATTCAGGAGCACGGGGAAATATGTCACAGGTAAGACAACTTGTTGGTATGAGAGGATTGATGGCTAATCCTCAAGGAGAAATTATTGACCTTCCGATAAGAACAAACTTTAGAGAGGGACTTACTGTTACTGAATATGTAATTTCTTCTTATGGAGCAAGAAAAGGTTTGGTTGATACTGCCTTAAGAACTGCAGATTCTGGCTATTTAACTCGAAGATTAGTTGATGTAGCTCAAGATGTAATTGTTAGAGAAGAAGATTGTGGAACAGAACGATCAATAGTTGTTGAAGCTGAAGATGGTAAGTTTGGAGCAAGGCTTCTTGGCAGGCTAACGGCTGAGGATATTTTAGATTCTGAAGAAAACCTAATTATTCCTCAAAATACTGCAATTGACCCTTCATTGTCAGAAAAAATTGAGACAGCATCTATTACAAATGTAAAAATAAGATCACCATTAACATGTGAAGCGAATAGATCTGTTTGCAGGAGATGCTACGGATGGGCTTTGGCTCATAATCATCTGGTTGACTTGGGAGAAGCAGTAGGGATCATTGCTGCGCAATCTATTGGAGAACCAGGGACTCAATTGACAATGAGAACTTTCCATACTGGAGGGGTATCAACTGCTGAAAGTGGAGTAGTTAGATCAAAGATTGCTGGTAAAGTTGAATTTAGTTCAAAAGCAAAGGTTAGAGGTTATAGAACTCCACATGGAGTAGAAGCTAAACAAGCTGAAGTTGATTTCATATTGAAAATAGTTCCTCTAGGAAGTAACTCTAACAAATCTCAAAAAATTGAAGTTTCGAGTGGATCGCTTTTATTCGTAGATGATGGTGAAGAAATAAATTCTGACATAACTGTTGCTCAGATCACAGCTGGAGCAGTGAAAAAGAGCGTTGAAAAAGCAACAAAGGATGTTATTTGTGATTTGGCTGGTCAAGTCATGTACGACAAGGTAATTCAACCAAAGGAGGTTACAGATAGGCAGGGAAATATTACTCTAAAAGCTCAAAGATTAGGCAGATTATGGGTGTTAGCTGGAGATGTTTATAACTTGCCACCTAATGCAAGACCAGTTATTTCATCTGGAAAATCTGTAGATGAAGGAACTGTTTTAGCAGAGGCAAGTCAATCTAGTGAGTTTGGAGGACAAGTTCGATTAAGAGACTCAATAGGAGATTCAAGGGAGGTTCAGATTGTTACTACTTCAATGTCTTTGAGCAATTTTAAATTAATTGAAGAATCTACTCACTCAGGTCAAGCATATCATTTGGAATCTGGCGATGGAACTTCTTATCGTTTGAACACTTCTCCAGGTAGTAAAATCAGTAATGGTGAAGTTATAGCCGATTTAACGGATGAAAGGTTCCGTACAAAAACTGGAGGGTTAGTCAAATACTCACCGGGATTAAGTGTCAAAAAAGCAAGGTCATCTAAAAATGGTTTTGAAGTAAGTCAAGGGGGAACATTGCTCTGGATTCCCCAAGAGACGCATGAAATAAACAAGGATATATCCCTGCTAATGATTGAAGATATGAAATGGATTGAAGCAGGAACAGAAGTTGTAAAAGATATTTTTAGTCAAACATCAGGAATTGTTACGGTGACTCAGAAGAATGATATTCTCCGTGAAATAACTGTAAGGAATGGCACTTTTCATGAGTGCGACGATGAAGAAGTTTTGAATAGATTTACAGAAGAAGGCAATTTAGTAAATCCAGGCGAAAAGATTTTTGATGGTATAGATAATAAAGAACTTTTATTTGTTCAGAAATTAGAAACCCCCAAATCTAGAGGCTTATTATTAAGAACAGTAGAGGAATTTACTATTCCTGACCAAGCAGAATTACCCCAATTATCTCATGTTAAACAGGATAAAGGACCACATTTAGGCTTAAAAGCTATCCAAAGGCTTACTTATAAAGATGGTGAATTAATAAAATCAGTTGAAGGAGTTGAATTGCTTAGAACTCATTTAAGCATTGAAAGCTTTAACGCTACTCCTCAAATGACTATTGATGTCGAGTCTGTTGAAGATAACAATGATTCATCAATAAATAGATTAAATTTAGTAATTTTAGAGTCTATTCTTGTAAGAAGAGATACTATATCCGATTCCAGTCATGGTTCAACACATACTGAGTTACAAGTTAATAATAATCAAATAGTTAAAGCAGGTGATGTAATAGCTACTACTCAAATTCTTTGTAAAGAACATGGATTGGTTCAATTGCCGAAAGTTAATGACGATGAGCCCATAAGAAGGTTAATCGTGGAAAGAGAAGAAGATAAAATTGTAATTAAGATTAGAAATAAAGCAGTCGTTAAAGTCGGTGATCGTGTAGTTGATGGTGATCTTATTAGTGAATCTGAAAAAGCCACTTCTTGTGGAGAAATCGAAAAAATTTCTAGTAGTTCAGTAACATTAAGACTTGGTAGGCCTTATATGGTTTCTCCTGATTCAGTTTTACATGTTAAAGACGGTGATTTAGTTCTCAGGGGAGATGGTTTAGCTTTACTTGTTTTTGAGAGGCAGAAAACTGGAGATATTGTTCAAGGATTGCCTCGAATCGAAGAGTTGTTAGAAGCTAGGAGACCCAGAGATTCTGCAATTTTATGTAAAAAATCTGGAATTGTTCAGATCAAACAAGGTAATGATGAAGACTCAGTTTCTTTATCAGTTATTGAAAAAGATGATTTAGTAAATGAATATCAACTTTTAATCGGACAAAATATAATGGTTAGTGATGGACAACAAGTCTCAGGTGGGGAAGCTTTAACTGATGGTCCAATTAATCCGCATGAATTATTAGATTGTTACTTCAACGATTTAAAAGATCAAAAACCTCTATTAGATGCAGCTCGAGAATCTATATCAAAACTACAAAGAAGTATGGTAAATGAAGTCCAAAACGTTTATAAGTCCCAGGGTGTCGCAATTGATGATAAGCATATTGAGGTTATTGTCAGACAAATGACCAGTAAAGTCCGGATAGAAGATGCTGGGGATACTACTCTCTTGCCTGGCGAACTTATAGAATTGAGGCAAGTGGAAGATACAAATCAAGCAATGGCAATTACAGGAGGAGCGCCAGCAGAGTTTACTCCTGTTTTATTGGGTATAACTAAAGCTTCTCTCAATACAGATAGCTTTATATCAGCAGCTTCATTCCAAGAAACTACAAGGGTTCTTACAGAAGCTGCAATTGAAGGTAAATCTGATTGGTTAAGAGGTTTAAAAGAAAATGTTATTATCGGTAGACTGATACCTGCAGGCACTGGTTTTAGCGGATTTGTAGAGGAATTGGCCTCAGAAGCTGGCCCCCATCCTGATATTCTTGCTGAAGAATCTGGAGGTGGATACAGAAGAGCCCAGAACTTAAGGCCAGACTATACAGTTGATATGCCTCAAGCACCTGCCGTAAGCTCTACTGCAATACTTGATGATCCTAGTGATGAAGATTTGGAGACTACGCGGAACCGACACGGAATCGATCCCTCATCTAGTAATTTTGCTGCCTTTGCAAGACCTAGTGCAGAAAATCAGTTTTCTGAAGATCAATTGCCAGATCCTGCTGCATTGGAGGGATTACAAGAGGAGGGACTTCTTTCTGATGAATAATATCTATTATCATTTTTAGCAACTATAATGAATTTTTTAATTTGTAAGTGATGATTAAACCAGAGATTCTCCCTAAAAGAAAATTACCTCGTTATGGTTTTCATGTTTATAATGAAAGGCTTAATGGCAGAATGGCTATGATTGGATTTATTGCGCTAATTCTTACAGAATTCTTTCTAAAACACGGTTTGCTGTTATGGTAAAAATAGTTTCTAACTAAAGACATAATAAGTTGAAAATTCTTCTTGGAAGTAGTGTTAAAGAATTAGAAAATGTAGCTTTAAATTATGGTCAGGCTGCTTTCAGAGGTCGTCAAATTCATAATTGGATATATAACTATAGAAATAAGAAGAAAAATATTGATCAAATAGAAGCCTTACCTTTAGATTTTAGAAAAAAGTTAAAAGATGATGGTTTTAAAGTAAGTGAACTTAGTTTTCAAGAAAAAAACTTGGCTAAGGATGGAACTCTAAAGTTGTTACTTTCTACAGGTGATAATGAAAGTATTGAGTGTGTTGGAATACCAACTGACAAAAGACTTACTGCATGTCTTTCTAGTCAAGTTGGATGCCCTATGGACTGCAAATTTTGCGCCACTGGTAAGGAGGGTTTGAAGAGATCTTTAAAAGCAAATGAAATATTAGATCAAATTTTATTTATTGAAAATGAAATGAATAGAAAAGTAACTAATATTGTTTTCATGGGAATGGGTGAGCCTTTATTGAATATTGATGACTTGCTTTTGTCAATTAGATCTATAAATGAGGACTTTCAGATTAGTCAGAGAAAGATAACTGTAAGTACAGTTGCAGTACCAAAAATGATAAATAAATTATCAACAAAGTCTTTTCAAATTTTGGGCAAGTGTCAATTTACATTAGCAATAAGCCTACATGCTTCAAATCAAAAAATAAGAGAAACGATAATACCAAGTGCTAGAAACTATGATATCAAAAATATAATTGAAGACTGTAGGCAATTTGTAAGAGATACTGGTCGCAGGGTAAGTTTTGAATATTTAATGCTAAGTGGAGTTAATGATAAATTAGAACATGCCAATGAATTGAGTAATTTGCTAAGAGGTTTTCAATGCCACGTAAATTTAATAAAGTACAACCAAATTGATGAGGTTGAATTTAAACAAGCCTCTCAAAAAAATCTTCAATTATTTCAATCTAGACTTTTTAATAATGGCATCGCTGTTAGTTTCCGAAAAAGCAGAGGACTAGATAAAAATGCTGCATGTGGTCAGTTAAGACAAAATGTAAGAAATAAATAATATTATCTAATAAAAAATTTTTTAAAAATTCTCTTAAACAGGTTATCATTGACTTAATTCATATTGAATCTTTGAGTTTTATTAAGACAAAAATTTTACCTTTCGCTATAGTCGCACTTTTTGGTATTGCCTTCTTTGCAGTTAGCGCAAGAATTTGGTTGCCAGGAGATATGATGTCACCTGCACCCCTGAATTAATATGTTTAGTTTTTGAAATGAAAAAGAATAAGGATCCTAACAAAGAAAGCTTAGCTGAAATTGCTGTTGATCCAGATGTTTTAGCTAAAGAATTGGCTTTAGAGCTTGAAATAGATCCGTTAGAACAAATTGATGAGGATGCCTTTTCGAAAGGTTTAAATATAACTCAAGAATGCAATGAAGCTCTAAAAATGCTTAAAGGTAACAGAGAAGAGAGATTGCAAGGCTTAAGAATATTTTGTGAATATAGAGATCAAAGATCTGCCCCTTTTTTGTTGCCATTACTTGATAAACCTTGTCCTGTTGAAAGAATGAGTGCTGTATATGCTTTGGGTCGTAATCCTTGTCCTAGCGCTGTTCGGAAACTTGTGAGTCTTTTGGAGACTGATGATAATGCTTATGTCAGAAGAGCAACTGCATGGAGCTTAGCTAATTATGATAACCAAATTGTTTTAGAGCCATTAATAAATGCTTTGAAGAATGATGTAGCTGCAGTAAGATTATGGTCATCTAGTTCTTTAGCTGAAATTGGAAATGTTTCCTTGGAAAACGCTCAAATAGCAGCAGAACAACTTTTAATAAGTTTAAAGATAGATAATGAATCAGGTGTTAGAAGTAATTGTATTTGGTCATTGTGTAGGTTGTACGAAAAAATAAATAATGCATTTCAAGAGAGTTTCATTGATGAATGCACCAAAATAGCCCTCTTTGATAAAGAGCCCTCCGTTATGGAGGAAGCAAAAACTGCCTTGGATTCTATGGGCATGCAAGGTTTTTATAATTAGATTTCAGAATTTATTTATAAAGAAGATCTCTTAGATTTCTAAAATAAGTTTTTTAGACAAATAATATAAAAAAAATAAAAATTAATTAACTTGTACCAACTGAAACAATTATTTTTCGTTATCCTATATAAAGTATTAGTACTTAGTACTTGAATTTAATGCCTCAAAAAACATTAAGATTCAAAATTCATCAAGACGGAAGAGTTGAAGAGACTGTTGAAGGATTTACTGGTAATTCATGTAATGAAGCTACAAAAAATCTTGAAGATGCTCTCGGTAAAGTAACAGTTAAGAATAAAACATCTGATGCTTTCATCTCTAATCAAAATGAAAACTTAAATCAACTTAACAACGAATCTAATGTCACATTTTAGTACAATTAAAACTCAACTTAAAGAAGCAGAGCCATTAATTAAGGCCTTAAATAACCTTGGTTATAATATTAATCAAGAAGAAAAGTTTGTTAAAGGCTATAGGGGTAAATTTACAGCTGTTGATATCAGCATGAATTTAACTGGTGATACTAAAGTTGGATTTAAATGGGACAATAATTCAAATGCATACGAATTAGTTACCGATCTTGATCTATGGAAATTTGAGCTACCAGTAGAAAGATTTATTTCTAAAGTTACTCAAATGTATGCTTATCAAACAATTATTTCCAAAACAAAAGAGGATGGTTATCAAATTGTGGAACAAAAAAACAAAAATGATGGGTCCATCGAATTAGTTTTAACTAAATGGGAAAGCTAGTATTTGAATCATAATCCTGCTGAAACTTTTGATTATTTTGATCTGAATATCGACCTTACTGGCTATGAACCTGTACTTGGTGGACAATTATCTGAAAAAGCAATTTGGGTAGATGAGAGTATATGTATTGGATGTAGATATTGTGCACACGTTGCTACTAACACATTTATAGTTGATGAAGAATACGGCAGAAGTCGAGCAATTAGACAAGATGGTGATAGTCATGAAATCCTCCAAGAAGCGATTGATACATGTCCTGTGGATTGTATTCATTGGGTTAAATTTGAGGAATTGAACGATTTAGAAAAAAGCCTTGATAGAGATATGTTCCAGTCATTAGGAAAACCACCAAGAATGAATAAGCATTAATCTCAAAAAGATGCAATATCGTAGATTTGGTCGAACTAATCTGAAGATTCCTATTTTATCTTTGGGTGGTATGAGATTTCAAAAAAGTTGGGATCAATTAGATTTTTCTGAGATTTCATATCAAGAACAAAATAAAGTAGAAAATATATTAAATCTGGCAAACAAATATGGCTTAAGTCATGTAGAAACTGCTAAATACTATGGAACTTCTGAGGTGCAATTAGGAATGGGTTTTAAAAATACTAAAAAAATCCCAAACATTATTCAAACAAAGATTCCTCCAAATAGTGATCCAGAAATCTTTGAGAGAGATGTTATGAAAAGTATTGAAAAATTGAAAGTTAGAAAAATTGATTTGTTAGCAATACATGGCATTAATACAGCTGAACATTTGTATCAGTCTGTTAGAGATGGAGGTTGTATTGACATTTTGAGGAATTTGCAAAAAGAAAATTTAATTGGATCTATTGGATTTTCTACCCATGGAAAATCTTCACTCATAGAGAAGGCAATATCAACAAACTTATTTGATTATGTAAATTTGCACTGGTATTACATCAATCAAGAAAATTCAAAGGTTATTGATTTAGCAAATAAGTATGATCTGGGGGTTTTTATAATAAGTCCTACTGATAAAGGGGGACATCTTCATACTCCCTCAACAAAAATGTTGGAACTTTGTGATCCACTTCATCCAATAGTTTTTAATGATCTTTTTTGCTTAAGGAACAAAAAAGTTCATACTCTTAGCGTGGGCATTTCAAAAGAGGCAGATTTTGATCTGCATTTAGAAGCGGTATCTTTGTTATCAGAATCTGAGCAGTATATTCCAAATATAATGAACAGATTAAATCAGGAATCAATTAATACTTTAGGTTTAGAGTGGTATCAAAATTGGAATAGAAATTTACCAAGTTGGGAATATACGCCAGGAAATATTAATATTCCCGTTCTGCTTTGGCTTTCCAATTTAATAGATTGGTTAGATATGGAAGGATTTGTAAGAGCTAGATATCAATTGCTTGGTAATGGAAGTCACTGGTTCCCAGGAGCTAATGCTAATTTGCTGGATGAGGATGTTTCTGAAGGACAATTATTGAAAGTTTTAGAAGGTCATATAAATCCAAAAAAAGTTATAAAAAAATTGAGAACTTTAAAAGAAAAGTTTGGAGATAATGTTACTAAAAGGTTGTCAAAAAATATAACCTCATAATGGATTTTTCTCTGGTTTTCCAACTTTTCTTGGATAAATTTCAGGGCAAAATCTTTTTGGTTGAATAAGAATAATATTTCGGGTACCTTTACTTCTTGGTAATAAAATCTTCTTTTTCTCTTTAAATTTTCCTTCTAATATTTCTAAAGTTTTATCTAGATTTTTACTTTCTTCATCAGTCCATTTTCCACAATATAAAAATCCTAACCCTTCTTTTTTTAGCATTGGTAGTATATATTCTGAAACTGTTGAGGGATTACTCACTGCTCTAGTGGTAGCTATATTAAAACTATTTCTCATTGAAGATTGATGAGCTAAGTTTTCAATACGATCATTGATTACATGAATATTGTTTGTGAATTTGATCTCTTTTATTAAGATTTTTAGTGAATCTGTTTTCTTTTTTGAAGAATCAATAAGGTATATCTCTGAATTAGGATGAAGTATGGCATAAGCTAAACCTGGGAAGCCACAGCCAGATCCAATATCTAAAAATTTTTTATTATTAAAATTAATATTCGGGAAAACTTTAAATGGCCAAATGCTGTCAAAAACTTGAGATACCCAATAATCGTCCCCATCAATTAATCTAGTGAGATTGGTTTTATTATTTAATTCTTTAATTTTAATTTGTAACTCTTGAAAAACATTTATTTCTTCTTCAGTTACTAAGGCAAAAATTTCTTCGGGAATGTTTTGTTTTTTCATTTTGTTGTAAATATAAATTTTTACCTTTCATTACATACATTCTATTTAGTAAAAATTT